>CACXDF010000051.1 GCA_902766325.1 uncultured Eubacteriales bacterium
GAAAAAACCGGTTATGGACGTGAATTTCCGGATACGCGCGCCATGTGCCCTTTACGCTTGGTCGCGTATTAATCGGCATGCATATAATAGTTCGGTTCAACGCATATCCCGTCGACTTTTTGCAATATTCTTATTGCGTCAAGAACGTTTTCTTTGCCGGGCGTAGTCAATTCAATATAAAATATTTGTTTAAAAGTATCCTCGTTATAATTCGCTCCCGGCGAACGACGCGTGAGATCTTCAATTTTTTTTGTCTCGATCCCCGACAGTAATCTTTCGTCAAGCGGTTGATTAACGCCTCCTATCTTTTTATCCAGGATGATAATAATCGATTCTTCGTCAAAATCGTCGCTTATTGTTGCGTTACAGTATATTTTTTTTGCATATCCATTTGGACTTGGTTCGACAAGAGTCAATCCATGTGTTTCTTCGTATTTTTGCAATTGGGAAGAACAAGACCTTTCTCCGATATCGATCAGCTCTTGCCGCGTAATGATTCCTGACCGATAGGCGTCTTCGATATCATAAAACGTCTTTTGATAATAGATATAATTAGCACAGTTATAATCTTCTTTTATCATAACGTCGTCTACCGATTTTTCTCGTTTATTGTTGTCTTTCCACTCTATCCCGACTTTTATTGCGATCGCCTCTCTTTCCCGATAGCTCCCGAAATGGTATGCGATAATAATACCGTCGGCTTTATATTGTTTTTCCGAACCGAGAGCCTGTTGCATAAGGTTCAGCTTCTTTGCGTATTCTTCACGGATTTCTTTCTCTGTTTCTGAATTCATTCGTTTTAACATTCGCGGTCTGCGGTTTATCCCCTGATACAATTCGATAAAATAAGCCGCATCCGCTTCCGAAATCAATTCTCTGTCGTAGGCGGCGGTAATAGTGTGTACGTTATTCTCGGTATAGACGTATAACGGGGCTCCTGTATAATGGTAGTATCCTAAATAATAATCATCGGGAAATTGCTTTATGATCTCTTGTTCTTCTTTCCCGTCGCCTGTGGACATGCCGGAAAGGGTGAAAACGCGGTTGCCGTTTTTTTCTCCGAGATCACGAAAAATATCGATATCGGCTATCGTACGTTCCGGATACTTATCTTTCACATATTTTTCATAACAAAGAGCAAGTATCTGCGTTTTTAATTCGTCGCTCATCGGCACGATTTCTTCATATTCAAAAAGATTCTCTTCCGGCTGTCCCGGATCGTTAACGGCCTTTTGATCGTTACACGAAGCGAGCGTAAACGCAAAAAAACAGCTGACAATAGCTACCGGTACAAAAAGAAACTTTCTCATCGAATTTTCTCCTTATAAAAACTTGGAAACTTGTTAAATATATATATCGTCCTGATTGCAGTATAACATATCTCATCTTTTCGGTCAATGTATAATTTATTCGCTTACACTCATACTATGAGCATGGAACAATACGGATTGATTAAAAAGAAAAGTACGAGTACGGCCTGCTTCGTCATGGGGCTTATTACCAGCGTCGTTGCGATCGCACTCTATTTCATCGGAGTAGGTACGTCTACGTCCACTCTTTTCGTTCCCACCCTTATTATTGCCGCGATCGGCGCGTTGATGTATTTCATCTCCGCCCATGCGGAAAATAACTGGGTCAGGATCCTCAGTACGGTATTCATTGCCGCGCACGCCGTCTTCGTCACTTTGGCGATCATCGGCCTGCAAAACTATCCTGCTCTTTCTTGATCAAAGAGGAGAATAAAAAACGCGCGATCTCTTTCGGGTCGCGCGTTTTTTTGTTAAAGTTGACGTCGGGTTATTTGCCGAAGTAGCGGTCGAGCAAGCCTTTAAACGCTTTGCCGTGGCGGGCTTCGTCGCGAGCCATTTCGTGTACGGTGTCGTGGATGGCGTCGAGGTTGAGCGCTTTGGCGCGCTTAGCAAGGTCTGTTTTGCCGGCGGTGGCGCCGTTTTCGGCGGATACGCGCATTTGCAGGTTCTTTTCGGTGGAGTCGGTCAGGACTTCGCCGAGAAGTTCGGCGAACTTGGCGGCGTGTTCGGCTTCTTCAAAAGCGGCTTTCTCCCAATAAGCGCCGATCTCCGGATAGCCTTCTCTGTAAGCGACCCTACTCATAGCAAGGTACATACCGACTTCGCTGCATTCGCCGTTGAAGTTGGCGCGAAGGTCGTCTTTGATATCTTCCGGTACGTCTTTGGCAATACCGACAACGTGTTCGGCGGCCCAGTTCAGACCTTCTTCAAGAATTTCTACGAATTTTTCGCCGGGGACAAAACACCTCGGGCATTTTTCCGGACGGACGTCCGATTCTACGATTTCTCCGCAAACGGAGCATCTCCATTTTCTCATTGTTCATTTCCTCCTGAATTGATAGGTTACGATTATAGTAACATGAGCCGAAAAGAAAGTCAATGGGGATAATTATTTTTAAGGAATGTTGCATATTGACATTTCAGCTCGCGCATTTTATAATAAATATATTCTATATTTTCACCATTTCAGGAGGTTTTTATGGCTAACGATTTAGCGGTACCGGGCGGAGATAAACAGTCTTTTTTCGCAAAACTTTTTAAGAAGAAAGAAAAACCGTTTACCGGGGAAAAAATGAAAGTAGGTATCATCGGTTGCGGGTGGATCGCCGGTAGCCACGTTGTCGAATATAAAAAGATGAACGACGTAGAGATCGTTGCCGTAGCCGATTTAGTGGAAGGCAAGGCGGAAAAGTTCGCCAAAAAGTACGGACTCAAGTGCCGCACTTATCGCAGCCATAAAGAATTGATCGACAACGAAAAACTGGATATCGTCAGCGTTTGCACGTACAACAAGACGCACGCGGAGTGCACCATTTACGCTCTGAACGCGGGCGTCAACGTTATGTGCGAAAAACCGATGTGCGTTACCACGGAAGAAGCCGTCGCTATGGCGAAAGCGGCTAAAGAATCGGGCAAAAAGCTCTCTATCGGTTTCCAACCCCGTATGGACCCCAACTTCCAAGAATTAAAGAAAGTCGTGCAGAGCGGAGAACTCGGTAAGGTCTATTACGTCCAGACGGGCGGCGGCCGTACCAACGGTATTCCGACGCCGTTCGGCACCTCTTTTATTTCCGAAGAAACGGCCGGTATCGGCGCGGTAGGCGATATCGGGTGCTATTCTCTCGACCTCGTTTTGAACGCGCTCGGCTATCCGAAGCCGCTTACCGTCAGCGGTTATCTTAACGACAGCTTCGGTAAAGACCCCAAGACTTATATCGGACATCCCGAGTATGCGGATAAGTTCGGCGTGGACGACTTTGCGGCGGGTTTCGTTCGTCTCGAAGGCGGTATCTGTCTCGACTTCCGTATCGCATGGGCCATGAACATCAACACCCCCGGCGACACGTTGTTCTTCGGTACGAAAAAGGCGCTCCGCGTTCCTTCGACGCCCTGCTGGAACGGCAGTATCCCCAAGGCGATGGAACTGTCGCACGTTAACCAAGTGACCGGACTTCTCACCAAAAAGAAGATCAAGCGTTATGCAAGCCCGAACGTCTTCTATCTGAAGATCCGCGGTTTTGTCGACGCCGTTCGCAACAATACCGACGTTTCCGCCCCGCCGGAACAGATCATATATAACCAGGCGATCATCGACGGTATCGTACGCAGCGCCAGACTCGGCAAAGAAGTGGAAGTTATTCTTCCCGAGATTTAAGGAGGCAATATGCAAGAATACGGTCTGCAACTGTACAGCGTCCGCGACGCGATGAAAAAAGACTTGCCCGGCACCATCAAAAAGGTGGCGGAGCTCGGCTATGCGGGCGTTGAATTCGCGGGGTTCTTTAATTATTCCGCCAAGGATATCAAGAAGATTTTGGACGATAACGGTCTTAAGGTGTTCGGTACGCATACAGGACTGGGTGAACTGACCGACGACAAGATCGGCGCGACCATCGAATATATGAAGGAGATCGGCAATAAGAACGTCGTTATCCCCGGCGCTCCGATC
>CACXDF010000052.1 GCA_902766325.1 uncultured Eubacteriales bacterium
AACGCGAGTATTTATGCCCGTTTCTTGCAGAAATACAGCAAGAATACGCAGTTTATCATCATCAGTCACCGTAAGCCGACGATGGAACTCGCCGACGAATTGTACGGTATCACGATGCAGGAACAGGGCGTATCCAAGCATCTTTCCATTAAGCTCAGCGACGCCTTGAAAATGGCGCATAAGGGAGGAAACTGATAATGGGTTTGTTTGCAAAGATCAAAGAAGGTCTGAAAAAAACAAAAGACAATATCGCAAAAAAACTGTTCGAGGTCTTTAAAGCCAAAGAATTGAACGACGAGTTCTATGAAGAACTGGAAATGGCGCTTATTGCGGCGGATATGGGTGTGACCGCGACCGAACAGATCATCGGCGAATTGAAAGATCAGGTCTTCGCAAAAAAGATCACTTCTCCGGAAGGCGCGCGCGATCTTCTTCGTCAGATCTTGATCGATTCTATCGACTATGAGATACCGGAATATACCTATCCGCTCTTGATCCTCGTTGCCGGAGTTAACGGCGTGGGTAAGACGACCGCTATCGGAAAACTGGCTAATTATTTCAAGTCGCAAGGAAAGAGCGTCGTCGTCGCCGCGGCAGATACCTTCCGCGCGGCTGCCAGCGAACAACTTGAGATTTGGGCGGAAAGAGCGGGCGTCAGGATCGTCAAGCACGAAGAGGGCAGCGACCCGGCCGCAGTCGTTTTTGATGCGATCGCTTCTGCCAAGGCCAAGGGTACCGACGTCATTTTGGTCGACACCGCGGGGAGACTGCACAATAAGAAGAACTTAATGAACGAACTTTCCAAGATCAATCGCGTTATCGACAGAGAGTTGCCGAACGCGGACAGAAGAAACTATATCGTTCTCGACGCAACCACCGGTCAGAATGCCGTCAGCCAGGTAGAAGTATTCGACGAGGCGATCGATATCGACGGTATTATCCTGACGAAACTTGACGGGACGGCGAAAGGCGGAGTCGTAATGGCTATCAGCGCCGAATACGAAATGCCCGTCGTGTATATCGGCGTCGGAGAAAAGATCGACGATCTGCTCCCGTTTAACGCGACCGAGTTCGTTAACGCCATTCTGTAATAGTGTTTATTTTTTGTTTTGTATAAAGCAAGCCGTATTGCGGCTTGTTTTTTTATCGAAAAAAAGAAAGATTGAAAGAGGTCAATCGGGGTATAAATATAGTATGCCGAGAATTTTCAGAGAACTGTGCGAGGACGCCGTGCTGTCCGACGGTCGGTTCGATATAAGAACGGAAAAGAAGTATTTCGGAAAGATCGTCACAACCTTTTCCGAAGGTAAGAAAAACGGACATTCTTATATCACCGTATCAACGAAAGAAGACCTGTTTGGGAATCCGGACGCGCAGAAACGGCTTTCCGAAGAGATAAAAAGGAGTTTTTCATATTATTTTAGGAAGTTGCGGGTGTCGGAGCAGGCAAAGGTGCTCGTCGTTTGTTTGGGAAACGAGAAAATAACCGCCGACAGCCTCGGAAGCAAAGTTGCCGAAAAACTGATCGTGACATCTCACGTATATAGCAAAGAGGGCTTGAAAGGCCGCTACGGAAATCTCTGCGCGCTGAAATGCGGAGTAAGCGGCGTGACGGGGATAGAAAGTTATGATATGATCGTAGGCACTATCCGTCAGATCAGACCGGATATGGTCGTCGCCGTCGACACTTTGGCCTGTTCTTCCGTTTCGAGACTGGGCTGTACGGTGCAGTTTTCCGACGGAGGGATAGAGCCGGGCGGAGGAGTCGGGAACGCGAAAAAGAGTCTGACGCACGATACGCTTAAGGTGCCCGTGCTGGCGGTCGGCGTACCGCTTGTGATCTATGCAAGCCGGATACTGAGCGAATATTCGCTCGGTAAAATAAAAACGGACGACGCCATCAAAGATCTGGTCGTCGCCGCGCGGGAAATCGACTTTTTATGTCGGGATTATGCGGACGTGATCGCCGGCGCCATCAACGGCGTCGTGCATAATATCTCTCTATAAAGATTTTTCGGACAGGATTTTTCCGGTAAGCAGGCTCTTTAATTGCAGCTTTCCGTCATCGAGCAGGAGATAGCTCGGTTCGGAGTTTTCTTTCGGTAAAGAAATACTGCCCGGGTTGGCGATAATAACGCCTTCTTTTTCTTTAATGAAACCGACGTGGAAGTGTCCGTAGATCAGTACGTCGCAACCGGAGGGAAGGGCTTTTTCGTTATACTTATGTCCGTGCGTCAAAAATATTTTTTTGTCGCCCGAAAAGAGGTAAGCGCTCTCGGAAAAGGTAAAAGAGGATATCATTTCGTCCACTTCGCTGTCGCAGTTGCCTTTGATAACGGTAAGGCGTTTTACGCCATTTAACGCTTCCGCTACTTTCATGGGCGCGTATTCGTCCGGGAAGGGGTTACGCGGGCCGTGGTTATAGATATCGCCGAGTAGGATCAGATCTCGCGCCTTTTCTTCTTGTGCTTTCTGCAATATTTTTCGGATAGCCGAGTAAGACCCGTGCACGTCGCTTGCAATCAATATTTTCATGGTTGTCTCCTTACGCCATCTATTATATTCGCGGGTCGGGTTTTGGTCAAGCGGAAGAGATATCATTGCCGAAATCGCCGCAAGGTCGGATTTAGTTAAAAAAAGCCTGATTCGATAAACAAATCAGGCTTCGTTTATGTATCTGCAACTAATGATTGATACAATGCACCCCTGGGGTGCATCGGGTGCAAATAATTGAATCAAATCCTCAGTTTTACTCGAAATCCTCTGTTTGAATAATAAGATTCGGCGCCGTTATGATAAATAAAGGTTCTTCCGAAGTGTTTGTCGCCGAAAATGGCGCCGCCCCTG
>CACXDF010000053.1 GCA_902766325.1 uncultured Eubacteriales bacterium
AAAGCGCGTTCGCCGATGGAATCTACCGACGACGGCAGGACGATACTGCCGACGATCGCATCGAAAAAGGCGAACGAGTCCACAGCGTCGACGCCGTTTGCCACAACGTAACAAGCCGCCGGTTTATTCGCCGGATACGCAACCAATTCTTTCCCGTCGGAAGAATAAAGAACGCCGTCGATGGAACGGTACGCCCCCGCGCCGTTTACAACGAACGAAGAAAGATGAGAACAATTCTTAAAAGCGCCCTCTTCGATAGTCGCCATCGCGGACGATAAAACAACGGACCGTAACGTCTTTGCATGGATTCCGCCGAAAGCATTCGCACGGATAACGGTAACGTCCGTTCCGTTGTACTTTTCGGGAATGTCGAGCGTATAAGCGTTGCCTTCGTATCCGACCACTTCGTAATGATCTCCGACCGATTCGTAAATAATGCCCATCGGGATCCAAGTCGCATAAAAAGTGATATCTCGGTTTACTTCAAACGGAAAAGAAACGATATGACGGGAATAACCGGCAACGGACTGCGCATCCGTGATCTCGTCGGTCGTCCAACCCGCAAAGATATAATTATCGCGATATACGGCGGGTATATCCGTCTCGAATAATCTGTTCGTCGTTTTCGACTGCACGACGGACGAAGAAAAAGTTTTGAAAGAAACGGTGCTGACTGCGGGCGTCGAATAAGGACGATACACAAGGTTTTCGTCGACGACGACGTCGGTTATACTCTCGGTACTGGCGGGCAGATCGTTGGCCGTCCAATAAGAAAAGTTATTACCGTCGTTGATCCACTGAATGGTCACGACGGTGCCGTCCGCATAGACATTCTCATAAAAGCCGTTATCCGGCAAGGCGATCGAATTGATCAATTTTTTATGATTAATGAACGTAGGCACTCCGCCGTAGATACGTAACGTATAATATTGGACGGAGTCGTCGCGGATCTCCATCTGGAATTTAGCCGTTTTTTGCTGATACACGACGATAAACTGATGAGTGCCGACCTCGTTCAACTTGGCGAGGCTTTCTTCCTTGAGCATAGATTGATTAATGGTGATACGCGTGGAAGAATCGTTGCTGAAATGGAGAATAAGCTGTATCGAGGTAATATCGACGGAGCCTTTGATCGCGTAGTCGGGAACGGTAGAGTCGTCTACTTCGATCGAAACGAGAGTGGGCTCGCCTTGCGTCTCGTCCTTCGTAACGCACGCACAAAAAACGCTCAACAATACCGAAACGAGTATCAAACAGATGAAAAGCGTCTTTTTACGCATACGTACTCCCAACTTTATTTTATTAATAAAATAATATTATCATATACGTAGTAAAAAAGCAAGAATATTTTTGAACGGATCGCGCTCTTAATCGTTAATAAAGAAATCTTTCAGTTCTCCTATGACGTCGGAATGCCTTTCGAGATATTCGCGCAGACCTTTCGGGTTGGAAAAACGAGTGATCTTTCCGCCGGCGGCCAGTTTTTTTGACACCGCGCCGGCGCCGCATCCGATCACGCAGCAGCTTTCTTCCATGGTGTCGACGTTATATAGGCAGACTTTATCATCGCGGCAAAAGCCCGTATTTTCGAGATTATCGGCGGTATTCTTTTGTCGATACATATAATACGGCGAATATCCGGCTTTCGATAAAGTCGAATATGAATAGTCGGTCATCCTTAACGCTTCTCCGCCCGTTTTCTTGGTCGTTTTGTCACGATTCAGGTCGGAACCGCGTTTGATACTGAGCGTATGGACGGTAATGTTTTCCGGACGCATGGATAACGCTTCGTCAAGACTGAACCGGAAATCCTCGAACGTCTCTTCCGGCAAGGCGGCGATCAGGTCGCAATTGACCGAAAAACCTTTATCACGCACGAGCGCAAACGCGTCGTAGATATCCTTGACCGTATGCTTTCGACCGATCAGATCCAACGTCCGCTGATGAAAAGTCTGCGGATTGACGCTGAGCCTTGTGACGTTATTTTTTTTCAGAGCGTTTACGATATCTTCGTTTATGGTATCCGGTCTGCCGCACTCCACCGTGAATTCGCACCCGCAGGAAGAAAGCGGCTCCAAAATATCGGAAAGGAATCCGGCTCCGATCGAAGTGGGCGTTCCGCCGCCGACGTAGATCGATCGGACGTTATATCCCTTATCCCGCACGATCTCAAACGACGTTTCTATATCCTTCCGAACACATTCGACATACTTAGGAAGATCTTTCTTGATACGGAAGACTTCGGTACTGATGAAAGAGCAATAACTGCACCTCGTCGGGCAAAACGGGATATTGACGTATAATCCGACCGCCTTTTCGTCGCGATTGATGAATTTTTTTTGATATTCCGCGCAGCATGCCACAAGTTCCGCCTTGCTCGGCAAAACGCGATAGTCCTTCACGAGCGTATCTTTCGGGTCGGCCGACGTCTTCGCGAGCTCGTTATACATGACAGTCGGGCGAACGCCGGTCAGACTTCCGTACGGCAATTCGATACCGAGGGCATCGCTCAAAAAAGTATACAAACTGTTTTTCGCAAAGTATTTTGTTTTTCTTTTAAATATAATTTCGTTACTTTCGTCGAAATCACAGCGGTAAGTCGCGTTCCCGAAAATATCGCTCTCAACGTTAAAAACGAAGGTCTTGCCGGAAACGGAATAATTCCAGGAAAGGTAATTTTCGCCGTTGTCATCCCATTCGAGATAAGGGAAAAACGCGCGGGGTATCTCCTGCACGTCGTTCAAGTAAGTGTTTTTTTCGAAAACAACACGGACGCTCATAAATATAAAACAGGGTTGAATCTGCGTTCATGGTTCAGCGTCGTACTGTCTCCGTGCCCGGGATAAACCATCCTGTCTCCTTCCAGCGTAAACAATTTGTTTTTGATCGAATCGACGATCTGCTCTTCCGATCCGCCGGGAAAATCCGTTCTTCCGTGCGTCTCGCACATAAGCGTATCTCCGGAAAGGATCGTACCGTCCTCCAATTCAAAGCAGCACCCGCCTTTCGTATGTCCGGGCGTATGAATGACCCGTACGGAAAAAGTATCGAAGTCCAGCTTGTCGCCGTCGCGAAAAGTTTCGTACTCTCTGACGGGCGGAATAGTCAAACCGACCATCGCCGCAAGACTGTACTCGGGAGAATAAAGACAAGAAGCGTCGTCCTCGTGAATGAGGATACGCGCGCCGGCTTTTTTCCATTTATGCGCGTCGAGAATGTGATCGAAATGCCCGTGCGTAAGAAGTACGGCGACCGCTTTCAACCCGTATTCGTTCAGATATGCCTCGATCTTCCCGTATCCGCCGCCGGGATCGACGATAACGGCGATGCCTTCGGAAGAAAGGACGTAACAATTCGTAGGCATATACCCTACTTCGAACTTTCTGATGGAAACCATCCTTATTTTGCGATATGCGCGACGATCGCGTCCAAAAATTCATCGGACGTAACGGCCTTTCCTTCTCCTTCGTAATTGGGTAAAAGGTCCTTGGTCATGATACCGTCGGTGATGGTATCCAGGCAGGCTTTTTCCAGACGGTCGGCAAAGTCGGACAATTCTTTCAATCCGTCCAGTTCGCCGCGCTTCCGTAAAGCTCCGGTCCACGCGTAAATGGTTGCGATGGGGTTGGTAGAAGTTTGTTCGCCCTGCAAATACTTATAGTAGTGACGAGTAACGGTACCGTGCGCGGCTTCATACTCGTACTTCCCGTCGGGGCTGACGAGAACGGAAGTCATCATGGCAAGAGAGCCGAAAACGGTCGCCACCATATCGCTCATGACGTCTCCGTCGTAGTTTTTACAAGCCCAGATCATACCGCCGTTGCTTTTCATGATACGGCTTACGGCGTCGTCGATCAGCGTATAAAAATAAGTAATGCCCGCTTTTTCAAAGCGTTCTTTATATTCTTTTTCGTATATCTCGTTGAAGATATCCTTGAATCTGTGATCGTAGATCTTACTGATGGTGTCTTTTGCGTTGAACCAAAGATCTTTTTTGACGTCCAAAGCATAATTCATACAACTTCTTGCAAAGCTGGTTATGCTCTTGTCGGTATTGTGCATCGCCTGTACGATCCCCGGGCCTTTAAAGTCGAAAACGGTCTTTTCCGTACCGTCCGGAAACTTAAGCACGACCGCGCCGCCATCGGGTACGTACCCTTCCACGCCGCTGTATACGTCGCCGTACGCGTGACGGGCAATAACGATGGGTTGCGTCCACGTAGGCATAAGCACTTTCAAACCCTTGACCATAATGGGCGCTCTGAAAACGGTACCGTCCAAACGGGAACGAATGGTGCCGTTGGGCGACTTCCACATTTGACTCAGATTATATTCTTTCACGCGACTCGCGTTGGGAGTTATGGTCGCGCATTTGACGCCCACGCCGTACTTTTTGATAGCCTCCGCCGCTTCGACTGTGACAGCGTCTTTGGTTTCTTCTCTGTTCGGGAGTCCGAGATCGTAATAGATAGACTTTAAATCAACGAAAGGCAGGATCAGTTTTTCTTTGATCTTCGCCCATAAAATCCTGGTCATTTCATCCCCGTCGAGTTCTACGATGGGGGTCTTCATAGTTATTTTTGTCATGTATATATACCTCTCAACCGATAAACGCTTTCACGTCATCGTTTTTGTACGTCGTGAAACGGAAAGAAATACCGTTCTCCGTCTTTTCTTCGCTTTCTTCGGCGCAATGCCAGTTATCGAGTTTATCCAGATTTTCGAAAAAAACGCTGGCGCCGCCTTCCGCTTTCACTTTCGTCACGAAAACAGTGTCGCAATACGGAAGCATGGTGCGATAAAACATTGCTCCGCCGATAATAAAGACGTCGTCCGTCGGATACTTTTTTAATTCTTCCGCAAGTTCCCGTAAAGAGTCGACCACAACGCAGTCGTCCCTCTTTTCGCCGCCGGGATACAAAACGACGTTCGTTCTGTTTTTCAGCGGTCTGCCGCCGGGAAAACTCTTTAACGTGTTAGACCCCATAACGACGATCTTTCCGGTCGTTTTTTGCCGAAAATAATCCATATCCTGCTTTAAAGAAAACAGTAAGTCGTTATTCTTGCCGATGCCCCATTCTTTGTCTACCGCAACGATCGCTTTCATATTTCACCTCAAACAGCCACCGGGAGTTTCTTTCCCAAAAGGTGGAATTTATAGTCGCTCAAAATAAAGTCTTCCACTTTGAAATCGTAAAAATCGGTCACGTCGCGCGCAAGGGTCAACGTAGGAGCGTCGTATTGTTCTTTTTCGATGATCTCCTTCACGATGGGGATATGTCTGTCGTAGATATGCGCGTCGGCGATGACGTGTACCAGTTCTCCCGCTTCAAGGCCGCTCACTTTTGCGAACATCATCAAAAGGACGGAGTATTGCAGTACGTTCCAGTTATTTGCGACGAGCATATCGTTACTGCGCTGATTGAGGATACCGTTTAATTTATTGCCGGAAACGTTAAAAGTCATAGAATACGCGCACGGATACAAATGCATTTCGTGCAGATCCTGAAAATTATAAATATTGGTCAAAATACGACGGCTCGCAGGATTGTTTTTTAAATCGAAAAGCACTCTGTCGACCTGATCGAATTCGCCCTCTTTATAAATATGTTTTTGCGCGAGCTGATAGCCGTACGCTTTTCCGATCGAACCCGTCTCGTCGGCCCATGCGTCCCAGATATGGCTGTTCAGGTCGTTGACGTTATTGCTCTTTTTTTGCCAGATCCACAAAAGCTCGTCTACGGCCGCGTTGAAATTGGTTTTGCGAATAGTCAAAATAGGGAGTTCTTCCGAAAGGTCGTATCGATTGACCAACCCGAATTTTTTGATCGTATGAGCGGGCGTGCCGTCTTCCCAACGAGGCCGAACGGTCATATTCGTATCCCAAACGCCGTTCTCCAAAATGTCTTTCATGTTCTGAATAAATATCTTATCCGCCTTGCTCATTCTTGTTCCTCCGTATTTTTTTCTATTATCTCATTTTTTATCGGGAGTGTCAAGTGAGTAGTGATTATTCCGTCCTCTTTGCGGCAATACTTTAACGGATGAAAAACGTCTACGGAAATTATTGCGACCGACTCTTTGAACTCGGAGAAAAAAACAAGTGTCTTCATATGCCCGCTTTGCCGCGGAAAAAATATTTCGATCTTGCCCTTTTACCGGGCGCAATCGATTTTTTATACGGAAAAACACCTTCATTTCCGTTTCCGTACGATTCCGAACCGGACGCCAAACAATATATCGGCTATCCGTACCTTTTCGTAAAATGCGACGATAAAAAGACCGTCGAGGCGCCTCTTCTTTTCTTTCCGATAAGCGCATCGGACGGCAGGATCGAGGGAGCGGGCGCACCTTTTCCCAATCGCGCCCTCTTTCTTCTTACCGAAAAAAACAGAAGGAAAAAATTATTCGCCGCGTTAGAAAGCGCAGACGATCTTTCAGCAAATATTTTTCTTGACCTGATCGAAGAATGCGGTTTTCCGTTCGAGAGGCCGAAAAATAACGAATTGATCGCCTTTTCGGACGCCGAAGCGAAGAAAAAACGTCCGCAAATAAAAAACGTCGCCGTGCTCGGCCCGTTTCCGGCGATGACCGAAATGCAGGAAGACTATTATACTTTGCAAAAAAAGAACGTCTGTAACGCCGCTTTACAACAGCTCCTGACAGGAAAGACAAAAAAAGTTCGTGCGCAAAAAAACAAAATCTATCTCACCGAAGAATTGGATTCTTCTCAAAAAAAGGCGGTTTTTTCGGACGATAAAAACATCGCTTTATTCGGTCCTCCCGGCACGGGAAAAAGTCAAACGATCGCCGCCGTCGTAGGAAACAACCTGGCAAACGGAAAAAAAGTTCTCGTCGTCTGTCAAAAAAAGATCGCGCTCGAAGTTATTTTCGCCCGATTGAAGGAACTGGGGAATAAATGTTTTTTGTGCGTCGATCCGAAAAAAGACGCTTCCGCCTTTTTCGGCGCGCTGTCCGCTTCTTATACGCAAGCGACGGAGTTTGAAGACGAAGCAAGCGAAAAAGAATATATAAAATGCGGATCGGAGCTGCAAAAAGAATACGAGCTTCTCGAAAAAATAAACGAAACGCTTCAAAAAAAGTTACCGTACGGGCCTACCTTGCGGGAAACGTACGAATTATCCTGCAAAAATCCGGAAACGGAACAAGAACGAAAACTCATAGACGATTTTAAAAAAACGGGGGCATGCAACGAAACGTATGAAAAACTATCGTACGCCGTCAACGTGATAAAAAACGGGAAATTGACCGAAAAATTCATCGAATATCAAGCGATATTGAAGAATAACGATCTTGCTTGTCACGTACAAGAAGCAGACGTCAGACTTCTTGGCGAAGTCAAAGAACTTTGTAAAACAAAATTCGACCCGTTCCCTTTTTCCGAAACGCCGTACGGTAGATACCTTTTGCCTTTTTTTCTGGACGAAACGTCGGAACGCGCGGCAGGCTCGGCGCTCTTTAGCCATTTGCACCCGTTTTTGAAATCAATGATGTTTTTGTCCGCTTTTCCGTTGTTTTGGCCGATTTTTGCAATTTCCAGAAAACATAAATCGGCAACAAGCTCATGCGTTCAACTGTTTTATGAAAAATACGGTAAATACGTTTCTTCGTTCGAGCCGCTGAAAAGGTTTTATGACAAAGAAGGATACGAAAAAGTCGTCTGCGCTCTTTCTTTCGGCGCGGATCCGATGCCGCAAATAGAAAAAACCGTCGATAATTACGTCGCCGTCCGCGCCTTAAAAAACGTCTTTTTCGATATCGCTCCGGAAATAAAAAGTCTGCTTGTTTTTATATACGAACACTCCGGAAAAACAGTCGAAAGTATGAACGAAACGCTTGACAAAGTCCTTTCTTTACGCGCTTATTACGAGTTGATCCGTAACGAACCGCAGGCGGAAAAATCACTTTCTCTGACAAAAAGATACGACGAGATCGTAAATCATATCCTCGCTTTACAAAAGAAAGCGGCAATGATCGGTCGCATGGTCGCCTTGAAAAAATGTAACGACAAATATCTGTCCTTTCACTCTTCTTTCGGCGCGGATAAAAGAAAAGAATTCCTTTTTATCATGAATAATCGAAACAAAAGCATACGAGAATGCTATTGCAGATTCGGCGGATTCGTGATGAATTTGCTCCCCTGCTTACTTACTACGCCGGAAACCGCAAGCAAGATACTGCCTTTACAAAAAGATATGTTCGACGTCGTTATTTTCGACGAAGCAAGCCAGATTCCCGTGGAAAACGCCGTTCCGTCGCTTTATCGCGGAAAAACAGCCGTCATTTCCGGCGACGATAAACAACTCGCGCCCGCCGATTCCTTCATCCGAAAACATAGCGAGTCGGAAGAAAATATACCGGAAAGCGTACAAAAAGCGCGATCTCTGCTTGATCTTGCCGTTACCGTTTTTACAACGGTCAAACTTAAATACCATTACCGAAGCGCTTGGCGAGATCTGATCGATTTCAGCAATAGAACGTTTTATGATCAAGAACTTTTCGTCGCGCCCGATCCGTCTTTGCCGACAGAACCGCCCGTCGAATACGTAAAAATAAACGGAAAACGCACCGCGCGAAAAAACAAACGCGAAGCGGACGAAATCGTGCGTTTGGCAAATAAATATTGCAAGTATTATTCGATCGGCATTATCACATTAAACGCCGAACAATGCGAATTGATCAACGAAAAGATCGAAAAAAAGTTAAAAACAGACCCCGATTTCAAAAACCATTGGGACGGATTCGTCAAAAGTATAGAAAACGTACAGGGCGAAGAAAAAGACGTTATCCTGCTAAGCGTCGGTTATGCGCCGAACGAAAACGGGCGTTTTTTCGCTCGCTACGGCGCGCTCGGCGTGGCGGGCGGAGAAAAAAGACTGAACGTCGCCGTGACGCGCGCAGTAAAAAAAATGGTCGTGGTTACCAGTATCGAGCCGGAACAGCTTCCGACCGATTCTGTAAAAAACGACGGCCCGAAACTGTTAAAAAAGTTCCTCGAATACGCAAAAAACGTATCCCGTACTCAAAATATCGATAAAAATAATGCGGACGTCGACGTTACGGAAAACGAAAAGTGGATCGCAAACAAACTGAGCGAGATCGGCTACGACGTACGTTATCCCGCCGGAACGAAAAAACGAGAATTCTCTTTCGCCGTTTACGATCGCGACCGCAATAAGTTTCTTCTCGGCGTCGAAACGGACGAACGCGCCTATAAAAACGGAAATACGGTTTTCGATCGCGACGTTGACAGACCGAACTTTCTACGCCGAATGGGTTGGAAAACGATGCGCGTATGGACGAGAGACTTTTGGCTTTCTCCCGCGAACGTGCTTTCCGACGTCTGCATGAGGCTGGAAAAGGAACGAGAAAAAGAAAACCTATGCGTCCGTTTTTCCGATCCCCTTTCCCTTGCCTCCGAACGTAAAATCACGGAGTACGGAACCGGAGAAATCGGTGAAAAGTGCGTCTTTTGATTCTTTTTCTTTAATCCCTTCCTCTATCAAAATTCGGCACAATGACGCTAAATCGTATCCTTTTCCTTTAAAAAGATACCAGGATAGCGATCCGGGAACGGCGTTGATCTCGTTGACGTACAGCTTACCGTCGTCCAAAAAATCGATCCGTACCGCTCCTTTCATCTCAAAACACTCGTATATCTTTTTACAGATGCGATATATCTTGTTTTCAAGAGCGATCGGTATTTGCGCCGGATAAACGCGTTTTACTTCTCCGCCGCGGTATTTTTCGTCAAAGTCGTAAAAAGCGCCGCCGCTTATTACTTCTTCGATCTGACCGACGACGATATCGCCTTTTTCCCGAAATACGGCGCAAGTGTATTCGCGAAACCCCGTTAAAGCCGGTTCGATCAGCACTTTTTTATCGAAAGCGAGCGCTTCGATTCCTCTTTTTTCCCCTTCTTCTTTGTTTTGGGCAAAAGAAATACCGATGCTGGAACCGAGCGAAGAAGGTTTGAGGATTACCGGATATTCTATTTCGGAAAAAACGCTTTCTTCTCCTTTTTGATAAACGCGAAAAGGTAAAGTCGGTAAATGAAAATACCACAGAAGATATTTGGTAAAAACTTTGTCCATACAAACGGCGCTCTGCAACGGTCCGCAAGAAGTGTAAGCGATATCGGCGATTTCCATCAATCCGGCCAAACTCCCGTTTTCGCCCTCTCCGCCGTGACAACAGATCACCGCGCAGTCTATTTTTTTGCCGGAACACGGCAAGCCGGCCCTATACATTTTTCCATTCATAAACGTTACGGTTTTCAGTCCTCTTATCGAAAAATTGCCATAAGAGCCTATCTTTTGCAGTTTTTTGCCGATAAAAAAACGTCCGTTTTTTAAATATACCAGTTCGACCGCATATTGGTTTTTGACCGAAGAAAACACGGATAAAGCCGTCAATACCGATATTTCGCTTTCGCAACTTTTTCCACCGTAAATAATAACAACGTTTTGCATACGTCCTCCGTTCAATATATATCCGGCAAATCGTTTTGAAAAAGCACCGTCGCTCCCGGACGAACAACGCGCGTTAACTTTTTTCGGACGCTTTTCAGACCATGACAAACCGTTACGGTTCCTCTGTACTTTTTTCGTTTTAAACCTGTTTTTATCGCATTTTTATTTACGCCGAGCAGGATCGCGTGATCGGCGACCGACGCGATCTCCTCCCCGATATGTATATTCTCTTCTCGCTGTTTTATGCCCAATTCTACGACGCCCTGCGCAACGACGATCCGCGGCGACGGATATCCCCGCAAATATTCCAACGCATACCGAACGCCGACCGTATTGGAATTATAGCTATCGTCGAGAATATGCACGTCCCCGACGCGCGAATACTCCAACCTGTGCGGCGTTTGCTTGATCGCTTCTATCCGATCGAAAATCACTTCAGGCGGGACGCCGATCTTATCGGCGACGGCAACGCACAACAAAAGATTTTCTATCGCTTGCTTTCCGCATAAGCAGGTAACGACGTTTTTGCTTTTTTCGCGTATATGCAGATTAAAGGTCGTTTTCCCGATCAAACGACATATATTTTCCGCATAAATATCCTCGCAGGCGCCTATTGATATCTTATTTCCTGCGTATTCTCTGTACATCTTTTTTGCGTATAAGTTGTTTCCGAACGCGCAAAACCCGCCGGTCTTAAGATGTTTTGCGAGTAAAAATTTCTCGTTATAAATAACGTTTAATGATCCGAATACGCCCGAATGCTGTTCGCATATGCCCGTGATCAGTCCTATATCGGGCGGAAAAACCGTGCATAAGTACTTTATATCGCCTTTTCTCCTCGCGCCGAATTCGCATATAAAAAACTCTTCTTTCCCCGTTAATTTATCGATCGAAAGCGCTATTCCCATAGGCGTATTATGGTTTTCCTCGGTCATTGCAACGTTAAAAACGCCGTCAAGCAAAGTAAATAAAATGTTTTTACAACTCGTCTTTCCGAAACTACCCGTTACGGCGACGACTTTCGTTCCCGACGCGCGTAGTTTTTCGGCGGCGGTAAGAATATATTTTTCGTTCTTTTTATCAAAATGCCGATTAAAAATAATTTCAGAGAGTTTAACGGGTAAAAACGACAAAACGATCGTCGTAGCCCATAAAGTCAGCAGGACGTATTCCTTCTGGTCGGGAATGCAGGTTAAAATGGGAATGACGGCGTGTATAACCGGTAAAATAAAGTAATAACGAACTCTTTTTGTCAGTTTTAATTTAGTCCTACTCGTGAAATACGCAACAAAAACCGTAATCGCTCCGACGCCGCAGGAAATAAGCGCAAA
Organism: uncultured Eubacteriales bacterium; assembly: GCA_902766325.1. Taxonomy (GTDB): domain Bacteria; phylum Bacillota; class Clostridia; order Christensenellales; family DTU072; genus CAG-1782. Next base: position 11,825 of record CACXDF010000053.1, read on the forward strand.
AAACGGTACGGGAACGAAACTCAACGCAACGAAAAAGACCGCGAGCAGATATGTCTTAAAGAAAGGTTTATTCCGGCGCAGTTTATAGTTATCGTTTTGCGCCAGAGTCAGGTATCGTAACGATACGCCTGCGTTCAGACAAACCAAGAAAAAAGACGTTATCCACTTCATTCCGCTCCCCCGATAAAAATGCTTTTACGATCGAAACGAACGCGAAATGCCGTTCCAGATACGAAAAGTGCCCGCACCCCTCGAATAGGATCATTTCGCTGCCCTTGATCAAACGAAGCAATCTTTTACCCATATATACGGGAGTCTCTTTGTCTTTGTTCCCCCAAATAAGAAGCGTTGGTACTTTTATCAGCTCGGCATATTGTTCCAAATGCTCGTTAACGATAGACGCAAACGTCTTTTTCATCACAGGAGAAAGCTTTTTATAATCGGCGCTACCCGCTTCATGCCGGATCTTTAATAATTTCAGTATTTTATGACGGGAAACAGAATAATAATACCGAAGCGACCGCCGCGGTTTCATTCCGGCCGAATCGACTAAAATCAATTTATCTACCATATATCCGAACTTATAACAAAACTTGATCCCGACGCGTCCGCCGAAAGAATGACAAACGAAAGATAAACTTTCCATTTTGTAATAACGAATAAGCTCTGAGACCGTCGAAACGTAGTGGTCGAGCGTAAACGGATAAGTCGGTTCGGGAGACTGTCCGAACCCGTTAAAATCGATCAAATAAACGGTATATTTTTCGGATAAAGCGCGAGCAAGACCCAAAAAACTATCCGTTGAGCCGTCCCATCCGTGCAGACAGACAACATTGGGACCGCGCCCCATAACGACGTGATGGATCAGTTTTGCCTCCCCTTACAGATACAGCCAGTATATACGCGCGTCTTCCTTTCCGCCGTAATACTTCTTACGTACTCCCGCAAGGGTAAAACCTTTTTTTTCATAAAGCGCGATAGCGCCGTCGTTACTTTGTCGAACTTCCAAAGTAAAAGAACGTATGCCTCTTTCCGTTCCGATGCGGATCATTTCATCCATTATCGAAGAAGC
>CACXDF010000054.1 GCA_902766325.1 uncultured Eubacteriales bacterium
GTGGCAGGAGTAGTAAGAATCGAACTTACGCCGAAGGAGTCAGAGGCCTTCGTGCTACCATTACACCATACTCCAGTAACGGTATGTATTGTATACCATAATTTTTCAAAATGCAACTGTTTTTATTAAAAAAATGTTTCTCGGGATTTTACTTTATTACCGCGTTATGGTATCATTCTTTTTATGAAAACCTTATCGCAAGAACTCTTTAACAGGTTGCTGGATTGGTACGATCGGAATAAACGCGTTCTGCCGTGGCGCGGCGCGCCCTCTCCCTATGAAGTGTGGGTATCCGAGATCATGTTACAACAAACCCGGGTAGAAACGGTCAAACCGTACTTTACCCGCTGGATCGCCGCTTTCCCGACCGTCAAAGACCTCGCCGAAGCCGACGAAGAAAAAGTCCTTAAACTATGGGAAGGCCTCGGCTACTACAGCCGTGCGCGCAACCTTCATAAAGCGGCGAAGATCGTCGCGGAAGAACACGGCGGTAATTTGCCCTGCGATAAAAAAATTCTGCAAAAATTACCCGGGATCGGGGCTTATACTGCGGGCGCCATCCTTTCTATCGCTTTCGGACTTCCCGAACCGGCGGTAGACGGCAACGTCCTTCGGGTGATCTCACGCTTGACCGCCGATCCTTTCGACGTGATGAAAAACGAAGTGCGCGCCGACATCGCCGACCGTCTGCGCCCCTTCATGCCGGACGGAAAAACGTCCGACTTTACGCAGGCTCTTTTCGAGCTCGGCGCTCTTATCTGTTTACCCGACCGCGATTATCGTTGCGACGCCTGTCCGGTGCGGGACTTTTGTGAAGCGTGCGCCGAAAACAAACAGGACAGGTACCCGGTAAGACCTATTAAGAATCCCAAAAAGGACGAGACGTTAACCATTTTCGTTCTCGAATACAACGGTAAATTCGCTTTGAAAAAGCGCCCCGAAAAGGGTCTTCTTGCCGGCTTGTACGAACTGCCCAACGTCTACGGAGACTTAACGGAACAAGACGCGCTTTCTCTTTACGACGGAGACGTCCGTCCCCTGCCGGCGGCAAAGCACGTCTTTACGCATATCGTTTGGAACATGAAAGGGTATTTTGTCGCATTAAAAAAACCTCCCGAATCGGAAGGCCTCTTTTTCGTTTCTCCGGAAGAACTGTTGCGGGAATACTCTCTCCCGTCCGCTTTTTCCGCCTATAAAAAATATTGTAAATAAACCTTTTTATTCAAATATATGTTTCAGCATTGCCACGAGCAGTTCTTTCATCCTCGGATAAGATAGATAATCGTGATGATCATAAGTATATTCGTGCGCATAATCCTGGATACAACGCATGGCAAGGTGAACTTTTTCTTTTAAGTCATCCGATCGATACCCGCCTTTTTCCAAACAATCGGCAACGCGCAGGGTCATTTCGTTTTCCAGTTCCGTAAAGCGCGCGTTGACGATCTCGTCGCTGTAAGTCAAAGAATGAAGCGCCGCGTGAATGGCCGAATTGTCCCGGTGCGTCCGCACGACGTCGTCGACCGCATACGACAGAAGATAATCGAAATCAACAGGCGCTTGAATATTTTCGAACGTTTCGAAAATGGGCTCGAAAACCTTATTGACGTAGAGGTTAAGGACTTCTACAAGTATGTCTCTTTTATCGCGGAAATAGCCGTATACGATACCTGTCGACACCCCCGCCTCTTTTGCGATCATCGCCGTGTTCGTACTGTAATACCCGTCGCGCGCAAAAAGTCTGTACCCGGCCTCGATAATACGGTTCTTTTTATCTATCGATCTGACCTGTTTCGGATTTCTTACCGTTTCCGCCATCTTGCCACCTTCCGCTTCTTTTTTTTCCATTATAACCCTTTACCGAAGAAAAAACAATCCCCTAAATCCGAATACGACGTTTTTTTCACGTTTTCCGCCGACGGCGGTCCTTTTTCACGATTTCTTACGTGCGCGTCCTTATAAGTTGTTGACGAAAAGGGCAAAAAGCGATATAATAGGTAAGGTGTTTTTATCCATAGGATAAAACAAAAACGAGTTTATTAAGAAAAAATCTTAGGGAGGTTTTTCAAATGAGTACAAAAATGACCATTGACGGGAATATGGCCGCGGCGCATATTGCTTATGCGTTCAGCGAAGTAGCGGCGATCTATCCCATCACGCCGTCTTCCCCCATGGCGGAAGACGCCGACGAAATGTGCGTTCAGGGCAGGAAGAACATCTTCGGACAGTCCCTTCGTATTGCCGAAATGCAATCGGAAGCGGGCGCCGCGGGTGCCGTTCACGGTTCCTTGACCGCA
>CACXDF010000055.1 GCA_902766325.1 uncultured Eubacteriales bacterium
ATCCTGTCCGAACCGCAAGACGGAAGCCTGTATTTGTCTTTTCGGGATTTTTATAAAAACGGCGTTCTTGTCAAACGGGAAAAACTGAGAACAAGCGAATACAGAAAAGTAAAGGGTAAAAAAATAACCGCCGGAATACCGACGGTACGATACGAAAATCAGCCGTTCCGAAAAACTTCTTCCATCAAAATGGCGACGTTTTTGTAAAAACGGGTATGTTCCGCCACGCGGAACAGTTTTCCCGTGACGTCGATAAAATCATCCGTTGTTTCGACTTCTTCGTCCGCGATAAGCACGGTCCATAAGGCGAACAGTCCGGCAAGACCGAGCGCGACGTCGGACAGGTTTTCGTTACGTTCGACGTAAGGAAATTTCATAAAGAAAAAGTGATTCGACAGTATCTTTTCCGCCCATAGATCGGCCTGCGGAAACTTTTTTCGCAAGACTGCGGCCGCTTCCTCCAGAGCCGTTTCGTTCGAGAGCGCACGCTTACATTCTTCGCCGATACTGGGAGAATCGGAATAAAAAGAAAGTATATCCGTCATCACGGCGTTCAAATCGCGCAATGAAAACGATTTTCCGCCTTTTTTGAACAAAAACCGAAAGATATTATCCATTCTTTCCGTAACGGAAAAAGTTCTGTCTCGCAACAGATCCATACATTTTTTTCTTTCTTCCGTCACGTCTTTTTCGACGATCGGCACATCTTCTTCGTCAAAATAAAAAGCAAGTTCTTTCTCCTCGAACGTCAGTTTTTCCGACGTGGAGATCAAGTCTTCCAACACCTTTTCGCAACTGCAGGAGATACAGCATTCGGCACGCGGCCAAAGTCTGGGAGAACGAGGATAATACCGGCATACCGCCGGCAAAGCGTCTTCTCCGCACTCGCATTGAAGAGCGCAATATCCGTCGCTTTTTCTGCGCATGGGGCAGGTACCGTCGAAAGAAGGTAATATCTGCGCGAATCTGTTTTCGTCCGCGCCCTTTAATAAGTGCAACGCGCCGTCGATCTTATAGCGCAGTTCCGGACTGCATTCCAGTCCGAGCAAAGAAAAATACTCTTTCATCGAGACGGTCACCGCCCAACCGCCGCAACAGCAAGTGCGGCAAGCGTTACCTTTGCATAGAAAATTTTTATAATAAGCGGGAACAATGAATTTTTTTTCGATCATAGATCATTTCTTCCAAGAAAACGCGTTGATCAAACAGAGCACCGCTCCGCCGAGAGCGATAAAAAACCAAACCAAAAGCGTCGTTTTCCACCCGGCGCTTTCCGATAGTACGGCGATGCCGTACGTCGAAACGGCGCTGCCGATATACGTGCAGGAATTGAGTATCCCCGAAACGGTGGACACCTTCCGTCCTTTGTAAAAACCGGGCAGCAAACAAATAAGAAGGAAGTTCACGCCGTGCATACATCCCGTCAGCGTAGCCGAAAGGACGACGGACGCCACCACGCTCGCGTCGGTAAAAAAGAACAGACATAATGCGGCGACGGCTCCCACGCCGAAAAAGAGGCAGGCGCAAGCCATCAAATTTTTGACCAGTCTTTTATAAAGTACGGACGCCGCCTGGAAAGTGGCGATACTGAAAACGGGCAGGATCACGCCGGTCAGGATAGAGATATTACTCCCGAGATCGTACGTTTCCGAAATATAAGCGGGCATCCAGGTCGTCACGCCGTCGCGGAGAGCGCCCTGCAACACGATAGCGACCATGCTGATAATAAAAACGGGCGTAAACAGACGAACTTTCGCCGTTTGCGCCTCTTTTTTCTCCCCGGTATCGACTTTCGGTTCCGGCAAAACGTCTTTGCAAAAGATCATCCACAGCGCAGCCATGACCGCGCCGCACGCGGCCGAAAACCAGAATACGGCCTTCCACGACAAAAAGGTGATGACGAGCGGAGCGACAAGATAGACGACGATGGTGCCGAAACTACTGCCCCAAGAGACGTATACGGAAGCCTTGCGGAAATCGTCCTCCTCGAAAAGAACGGTCATCAAGCGAACGATGGGCGGCCACATAAAGGCCTGCGCAAAACCGTTGACGCACCAAACGACCAGCATGTAGACGGGAGTCGGACAGAACGGAATGATCACGTTCATGCAAACGGACAAAATAAGTCCGCAAAAAACAAGAATTTTCGGTCGGAATTTATCTCCGAGCACGCCGCTGACGATCTGTCCCGCGCCGTA
>CACXDF010000056.1 GCA_902766325.1 uncultured Eubacteriales bacterium
AGACGCAAGGGACTTAAAATCCCTCGATAGCAATATCGTACCGGTTCGACCCCGGTCAACGGCACCAGTAAGTTATTAAACAGGCTCGATACGAAAGTATCGAGCCATTATTTTTTTGTTCGGATTGAATTTTAATAGGGCAGGTCGGCGATCTCGATGAAAGAATACTTGTCCGTTCTTTCCGTAACGACGGTCAACGTATTATTCCGGGCAGGGAGAACGACGGCTTTTGTCGCTTGGGTAAAAGGTTGCCGGTCGTCGAAAAAGAGATTGTCGTTTTCGTCCTTAAATAAAAAGCGTTCGCTTCCGTTAATGTTTACGACGTCGAGTAACGATTTGTTTGACGTTTCAAGAAGTTCCGTCGTCAGATCGTCGTGAAGAAGAATATAACCGGAGTTTTCGCAAGGCAGAACGACGCTTACGTCGGCGCGGAATGCGTTTTTCACGTTTACGGCCCCGAGGTCTGTTTCTTTTACACGTTCTTTCATGTTTGCCGAATATATCCGCGCGTACGTTCCGTTGCCTTTTTCAACGGTAAGAAAACCGGACTGCGTCGGTTTGACGAACAGTATTTTATCGGCGCTTACGCGTTGTTTTTCGGTAACGGTCAGGGACTTTTTGTCCGTTATCAAAACAGATGACGCGCCGAAATCGTCTATGCAAAACAAAACGTAATTATCTTCATACTCCATCAGGTCGACAAGAGAATATTTTCCGACGTTTTGAAAGAGCAGTTTTCCGTCGCGTAAGGTATAAGCTACGCATCCGTCCGGATTGGTGATGAAAAGAACGAAACTTTTTTCGGTAGGTATAACGCGAGCGGAACCGGGCGCGACGTCGAATTTTGATTCTCCGAGCAGATCGTAGCCGACGATATGAACGGAATCGCGCTTTCCGTCGCTGCTTTGGGTAACCAGCGCGATGCCGACGGGCGTTTGTTGCGCGGTTATATACTTTTCGTTTTCGGCGATCCGATAAGAAGATATAAGATCGTTGTTTTCGTTGATTTTTACGATAGCGACGACGGGATTTAACGCGCCTACGTCGCCTTTTTCGCATTCGGAAGTCAGGATAACGAAGCTATCGACGGGCGTCTGTATCACGTCGTGAAGTCGTACGTTGCCTTCGCCGTATATCTTTTGTTTTCCGCTTATCGCTTTACGCGGAAAGACGTCGTCGTAGAGCGGCGCTTCCGGTTCTTGAGCGGGAAGAGGCAAGTCTTTGTTTTCTTCCGGAGAGGACGAGCTTTTCGCCGACGTGGGCATCACGCCCGACTTGCCCGCGATCAGGAAGGACAGAAGGGCGATAGCTAAAAGCAATACGGTATAACAAACGGTTGGAACGGCAGCTTTGAATCTTTTCATAATACACCTCGTGACCGCAGTATAATACGTTGACGGTACGCGCGTAACGGCGATTACAAAAAAAGGCAAAAACTTTTATTTTGCGACGGAAAGGATCTCCCGAACGATCTTTTCGCACGTTTGGGCGGAATCGAGCGGGGCGGGCTTCGATTTTAAAGTCGATTCGATCTTGTAGAGGAGACTTTCGGTAAAAAGGTCTTCTTGCGGAAGAATGTCGACGAATCCATTTTTTCGGAATTCTTCCGCATTGAGCAGCTGATCCCCGCGTGAAACGCCTTTGGGCAAGGGGATGCAGAGCATCGGTTTTCCGACCGAGGCGACTTCGAACAGCGTATTGGCGCCCGCGCGTCCGACCACGATATCCGCCGCGGCGAGAAGGTCGGGAAAGTCGTTTGCGAATTCGATCTGATGATAAACGTCGGTGTTTTTTATGGAAAAGTCGCCCGACTTTCCCGCGACGTGCAGAATATTGTATTTTTTCGTCAATTCCGGAAGCGCGTTATAGACAGCCTTGTTGATCGCGTCGGCGCCTTGACTTCCGCCGCAAAAAAGCACGATCTTTTTTCCCGGTCGTAAAAGATATTTTTTTAACGCTTTTTCCCTGTTTCCATTAAATATTTCTTCCCGTACGGGATTGCCCGTGCAGACGGCGCCCGGCACGGACGAAAAAGAAGAGAGCGTCTTTGCCGCAAAGCGCGACGCGATTCTGTTCGCGACGCCCATCGTATAATCCGATTCGTGAATAACGAGCGGTACGCCTTTCTTTTTCGCGGCGAAGCAGGCCGGTAAAGAGACGTAACCGCCTTTGGAAAAAACGACGTCCGGGTTTTCTCTTTCAAATATTTTTTCACAGTCTTTTATACCTTGAAAAAGCAAAAAAGGTATCTTTGCGTTGGCAAAAATTCTTGTGCGTTCCAGTTTTACGCAACGGACGGAAAAGAAGGGAAGGCCGGCTTCTTCCGCGAGCCTTTTTTCTATTCCGTTCGAGCCGATAAACAGTATCCTGTCAAAGTGTTTTTTTAAGTGAGGTACCAGCGCGAGAGCGGGAATAACGTGTCCGCCTGTTCCGCCGCCCGTAAGAACGATCGTTTTCATAAAATCCTTTATTGTATATTATTAACTTTGTTAATAAAACGATACCTTTATCGAGCCAAAAAAACAAAAAAAACTATTGAAAAATGTTTGTTTGTGTTTTATAATAGAATAGATATCTTATAAGCGAGGTAATATCAATGAAACAATTCACGTTAAAAGCATTTGATGAAACGGATATCGGGATCGACCTTTGGGACGACGTAGAGTCGCCCATCGCTTGCGTTCAGATCTCTCACGGTATGGCCGAATATCCGGACAGATACGACGATTTCGCTAAGTTTCTGAACGGAAAAGGATATATCGTTGCCGCCGACGACCACAGAGGTCACAGAAGGGGAGCCGTCAACGGAGAAAACGGTATGGTGTACGGCGACAGCTGGAACGAAACGATCGAAGATATGAATACTCTTTGCGATTATTTGAAAGACACCTATAAGTTGCCCGTCGTTCTTGTCGGTCACAGCTACGGCAGTTTCCTCTCTCAATGCTTTATCGAAAGATATTCCGATAAACTGGCGGGAGTCTTGCTCAGCGGCACCGCGCATATGAAAAACGGCCTACTCGCCATGGGTAAGATGATCGCCGGTTGTCAAAAGGCGTTCGGACTCGGTCAGAAGAAGGGCAAACTGATCAATAAACTCAGCTTCGGCGCGTATAATAAACCTTTTGCGGAACAAGGTCAGGAATTCGCGTGGCTGTCCAGAGATAAAGAGGTTTGCGCTAAGTACGAAGCCGATCCCAACTGCGGATACGTCCTTTGTATCGATTACTATTATTATTTCTTCAAAGGCGTCATGAATATGTACGGTGAAGACGCGAAGTCCATCAGAAAAGATTTCCCCATTCTCGTTGCTTGCGGAAGCATGGACCCGGTCAGCAATCAGTCCGCATTGGCTAAAAAACTGGTCGATTTTTACGTCGGACTGGGCTTGAAGCCGGAATTCAAGGTCTATAAGGACGCCCGCCACGAGATCCTGAACGAAATCAATAAAGACGAAGTATATAAGGATTTCGGCGATTTCATTGATAAAATTGTAAAATAAAGTTGTTTGTAGGAGTTCTTTGAATGAAAAAAGCGAAAAAAACGCTAATCGTATTACTGCTTTCGTTACTGCTGGTCACGTTGTTGTTCGGTTGTGCCGATAAAGAAAAAACCATCGACGTGCCGACCGCGCCCGAAGGGCCTATAAAGCTCAACTCCGCCAACTTTGTTTCGGAACTTACCAAGTATTGTCACTCCGGAGCTTCTTTCGTACTGGACGAAGATATCGTTTTGACGGGAGAGTGGACGCCGATCGGTCGGACTTTCAGCACCGCGTTCAACGGGACGTTGGACGGGAACGGACATAAGATCACCGGCCTTAAGACGACCGGATGGGAAAGCGACGGAACGCCCGTTACCATTGCCAAACGCATTTTAGGTTGGAAGGCCGACGGAACGCCCGTTTATTCCAGCCACGAAGTGATCGATATGGAAACGAAAGATACGGCCGGTTATAAAGAAGTCACCTCTTTCGTGCTTGAAGGAGAAGACGCCGATCCCGATTATCGCGATATGGTCGATAACGGCGTTGTCGAACAAAAGACTTCTTACGGCAGCGTCGGTCTCTTCGGTTATACGAACGGCGCTACGATCAAAGATCTTACCGTCGACGGCGCGGATTTCGAGTTCTACGGAGAAGGCGATAACGTATACGCCGGTATCGTTTCCGGATACGACGTCGCTTCCGACTTTACTTCGATCACTCTTACCGATTGTTCGATCAGGGCTTCTTCTATCGGACACGTGGAGATCAGTTATTTTGCGGAAAACGCCAGACCGTCTTCCGCCAATAAGATCGAATATGATACCAAACAATATCTCGGCGGTATCGTCGGCTATTCTCGCGGCAATGCTATCGTGAATAATAACGCCGTGAAATACAAAACCACGAATTTTACTTCGATCAACGTAAACAATATCGTGATCGACAATAATAACTATTCCGCTTACTTCGACAGTAGATTCGACGTCCCGAACGCCGATAAGACGTTGGGAATGTCTTCGAGTATTCTGGCGACCGAATTGACCGCTGAAGAAAAATTCGGGTTTTATTCCTTCGATGACGATTCCGTTATGACGCAAGCCTTTATCGGCGGCGTCTCGGCATATTCGGTCGGGGCTTCTTTTGCCGACGTGCTTGTCGACGGACTTAATCGTAACGTCGGAGACGTAACAGGAAGAAAACTGAATGCCGGCGGTATCTCGGCGGCGTTGCTCGGCGCCGAGTCCAATGCGAAAAGGCTCAAAGTGGCAGGTTTTTCTGTCGATTCCTATAACGTCGATATTGCGGCCATGATCGGCGGCGCTTTCGGCGAGATCAAATCGGCTGTGGTTTCCGAAAATGCGGAGGTCAAAAACGGTTTTATTGCCGTCAACGGAAAAGTAGGCAGTATCGAATCCTCTTGCGTGGGCGGTTTTACGGCCTATGCGGATGAAAACGCCTCTTTATCCGATGTGAGCGTCGATACCGTCACGATAGAAAGCAACTATACCGACGAAGGCAAACTCGGTTCTATCCTCGGCGGAGCGGTAGGCGTTCTTCGCGACGGTTCTTTGAATAAAGTCCTTGTAAATAAAGTGGACTTTATGATCAATAACAGCGAGCTTAAAAAAGAGTATTATCGTTTTGTAAGAACGGTCGTCGCGCAGGTGTACGGAAATTCCGTTCTCGGCGAAGAGATTTCTTCTTATGCTTGCCGTTTTAAAAACGCGTCAAACGAGATGCAGGACGTGAAGAATTATGATGCGACAAACGAAAACGCGCTCGTTTATCCCGTTATCGCGAAAAACAACTACGTTAACGAGAACGGCGAGAGCTCCGTTCGGTTGTATTATACCCGCGACGGAAAGCAGAGCGGCGTCTACGTGACGGTTTA
>CACXDF010000057.1 GCA_902766325.1 uncultured Eubacteriales bacterium
AACGGGGATGTCTCAACAGCAACTGGCGGACAGCATCCCGGTCAATCGCTCGAGCGTAGCGAACTGGGAAGCGGACAGACGTTTGCCCGACGCCTCGATGATCGCAAAGATAGCCGAAATACTGGGCGTCGATATCTCCGACCTATTGGAAGCCGCGAGCGAAAACAACGCGCGCCCCGTCGTTATTATCGTAGACGACAGCAAGATCATTCTGACCGGCGGCATGCCCGTTCTTGAAAAAGCACTCCCAAACGCCACGATCACAGGGTTTACCAAACCGTCGCAAGCCCTCGAATACGCTCGGCAAAATCGCGTAGCTTTGGCATTTTTGGATATAGAGATCGGTTCTGCAAGCGGGATCGACCTATGCAATATGCTACTCGAGATCAATCCGCACACGAACATAATCTTTTTGACCGCGTACGAAGAATATTCCATTAACGCGTGGAAAACGGAGGCAAGCGGCTTTTTATTAAAGCCCATCACGTTGGAGAGCGTGCGTGCAGAGCTGAAAAAGCTCAGGCACCCATTTCCTTTAGGGAGCGCGGGCGTATGACAAGCGAAACGCTTTTAAACGCATACTTTTTCGTAGGCGGCGCGCTGTTTCTGCTCGTTTTGCTGGGACTTGTGGCTTCCGCATGTTTTCCCGGCGTGGACAAACGTAGCAAACAGTTCTTTATTCCCTCTTTTTCGATATTGGTGCTGAGCATCACTGCATATGTGATCGATCTGTTCATATACACGAATCCGGATCTCGCCTGGGCGGGCAAGATCGTCTCTTTTATCGAGACTCTTTTACCCTCCGCTTTGATGCCGTTTTTGACTGCTTACGTTTTGTTTTGCTGTGGTGAAAATCCGAAAAAGAACGCGCTTTTCTTTGTCGTGCTCGGCTTGTGCGCGGCGCTGTTTGTTTTGCTTGTCACGGCGCAATTTACGGATGCTATTTATTATTTCACGCAAGAAAATGAGTTCGTCCGCGGCAAATGGTACCCTGTTTTGATCCTTCCTATGATCGCCTTGATCGTGGTAAATTTGGTCGGGATCATTCTTAGGCGAAAACAACTCGGCAAAAAGTATTATATTGCTTTCCTTATTTATTTGCTCCCGCTGCTCGCTGCTATGGTCGCGCAGGCGTTTGTTTCCGTTTTTCTCTTGATCGTCATCGCCGTATCCATCAGCGCGCTCTCGATGTTCGGGATCATTATGGCGGATCAGGTCGAACAGCATTTTCGTCAACAGCGCGAGATCGCCGATCAACGTGCCAGCATCACGGTGCTACAAATGCGCCCGCACTTCATTTATAACACGATGATGAGCATCTATTATCTGTGCGAGCAGGACGCCCAAAAGGCGCAACAAGTCACGCTTGATTTTACCACCTATCTGCGCAAAAACTTCCATGCGATCACGGGAAAAGACCCCATTCCTTTTACGGAAGAACTCGAACACACTCGCGCTTACCTTGCCGTTGTTCAAGCGCAGTTTGAAGATAACCTCATCGTAGAATTCAATACGCCGCATACCTTGTTCCGCCTGCCGCCCCTTACCTTGCAACCCATAGTGGAAAATGCCGTTAAATACGGGCTTGATCCCGATTCTGCCGAGCCTTTGCGCGTTTTAGTAAAGACCGAAAAAACCGATGACGGAAGCACGGTCATCGTGGAGGATAACGGTCCCGGCATATCCGGTGACGACAACGGCGAACCGCATATCGCGCTGAATAACATCCGCGAACGCCTTTCCTCTATCGGCGCGACGCTCACCGTCGCTCCTCGCGAAACGGGCGGCACCGTCGTGACTATTTTCATTCCTCAACGCACCGAGCCTGATGCAAACAATTTGGTGAGAGTAAAATAGATAGCGCAAACATATCGTTTACTCGTGCGTCCGACGTCTTAGCAATCACGATTGGCCTCGTCTGTTCCTTTCTCATTTTTTGCCCGTTTATTATACAAAACGACGATAAAAAATCAATCGTTTGCATTTACTTTTATCTCATAAAAACGCATTGGACCCGGAGTAAAAGCTCACAGGTCCAACGCGTTTTATAAGGAAGGTAATATAAAGAAAAGTATTTTATGCGAAGAAATCGGCGTATCTGTTCAGTCTCTCAATGATTTCGTCAAAAGTAATAAGTCCTTTGCCGATAGATACTTTCAGATATTGGCCGCCGAAAGCCTCGAAGACCAGTTCCGGTAAAGGAATAATAGAACTGAATTCTTCATAAGTAAACAGACCGTAGGTCGCGATATCTTCCGCCATTTGGTCTTCGTCGAACGTCATCAACGCGGTATCCACGTCGAAAATGTTGATTAATCCTTCCGTTGCGCCGGGCATAGACAGCATACCGTTGACGTAAAAACAAAGATGTCCGAACGTAACCGGGCTCCACGCCGTGGTGACTTCGTTATAGATATCCACGGAAACCAGCTGTACGCTCTCCCACGTACCGTTTGCGCCCTGCTTATTGAAGTAATGTCCGATATACTGCGCGGCGTCATTCCGTAAGAATACGTACTCGCCCAAGGTCATATCGAAAAAGGCGTGTTCGTCGATCACCTTAACTTGCGTATTGTCGGAGAAAGTGAGTTCTATGATCTCATACGTCGTACAAGGATCGCTGTCGATAAAAATCATAGGCGCAACGTCGTATTCGCCGGTGAGCATATTCCAAACAAGAAGATATTCATCCCCGGTCAGATCTTCGACCGCCACCTGACTGCCGTCGGCAAGGGTAATGAGCGTACCTTCCGCTACGCAGGACGATTGTTTTGTCCAGTAGGCGTAAAGCGTGGTTCCATTGGGCACGGAAGTAATATTCGAACTCGTATATTTGGTTCCGTTGCCGTTTGTCTCGGTGTACCATCCTTTGAAATCATATCCGTCTCTGATAGGATTGGAAATGCCGGAAGAGGAGACGTTTGTGAAAGACGACGCCGTCTTAAAAAAGCCGTCAACGTAGTTATCGGTGAAAGTCACACCCCAAACGACCGGACGACCTGCATTCCATGTAGAATCCCAAACACTCGGTCTACTCGCTGCATCCGTATAAATCGTGAGATTGGAACAACCGGAAAATGCGTTATAAT
>CACXDF010000058.1 GCA_902766325.1 uncultured Eubacteriales bacterium
ATTATTCGTATTGGTCCGATATCGGCACGCTAAGTAGCTATTACGAGACCAATAAGTATCTTGCCGAAACGAAGATCCTTTCCTGAAAAATAACCCTGCAGGTTATTCCTTTTCGTCTTGAGAAACAATTTCCCGTGCGGATCCTTCGGTCGTTTTCGGAGCCGATTCTTCGACCGGAGTTTCTTCTTCGCAAGCGGTATTGACTTTCTTCGGCGGGAAGATGGGAACGATCTCAAATCCCTTTACGCCTTTACTTTGGAGTTTGTCGAGGGCAATATAAAGAGGAATGCCCACCGCGTACACGAAGATGGCTTGCGTTGCCAAAATGGAAAGCATATTCATCACGTATCCGGTGTCAAGATCGAACAGAAGCCACATAAGCGGCAGGAAGAGGGCGTTGAAGAGGATGGGCGGCAGACCGCCGAGGATCAACTTAAGGGGTTTGTTTTTGATCAGCTTCCCGATAAAATAAGTGCAGATTGCCGCAAGCAAGGTAGTCACCGATCCGATCGAAATATCGTAGAAACCGAATGGCGAAGCGATATTAGAAAGGACGCAACCCAAAAAAAGGGCAAAAATGCTTTCCGGATAGATCAGCGGGAGAAGAGTGAGACCTTCGCCGATGCGGATCTGAATGGGCCCGTACGCTACGGACATAAAAGCGTAGGTGAGAGCTACGTAAAGCGCACAAATAACGGCCGTGCGCGCGATCAAAAGCGTTCTGGATTTTTTCAAAATAAAATACCTCGGTTTTTTTATTATGAAGTGTTTGCCGAAAACCTTCATGTGACCTCATTGTAAGCAAAAAGGCGCTTTATGTCAAACGTTTTGGTCTTTAATAGTTATGAAAAAAATAAAAAGCCTCTCCGTATTGTTACGAAAAGGCTTTTTTTCAGTTGAAAAACGGATCAGTACGCGAACTTTTCGGTAAAGTAGGCTTTCAGATCGGCGATGGGCATACGGACTTGCTCCATACTGTCGCGCTCGCGGACGGTGACGGTATTGTCTTCCAACGTGTCGAAGTCGACGGTGACGCAGTAGGGAGTACCGATCTCGTCCTGACGACGATATCTCTTACCGATAGAGCCGGTCTCGTCGTATTGGGTCATGAAATCTTTCGACAGTTCTTTATAAAGTTCGGTCGCTTTGTCGCCGAGCGCTTTCTTTTGAAGGGGCAACACGGCTACCTTAATGGGAGCGAGCGCCGGATGGAAGTGCATAACGACGCGGCTGTCTCCGCCTTCGAGAGCCTGTTCTTCATAAGCGTTGCAGAGGATGGCAAGGACCATTCTTTCCACGCCGAGCGACGGTTCGATAACGTAGGGTACGTATCTTTCATTGGTCACGGGATCGAGGTAGGAGAGATCTTTTCCGCTCACTTTCATGTGCGCGTTCAAGTCGTAGTCCGTTCTGTCCGCTACGCCCCACAGTTCGCCCCACCCAAAGGGGAACTTAAATTCGAAGTCGGTCGTGGCGTTACTGTAGAAGCAAAGTTCTTCCGGATCGTGGTCGCGGAGCTTCAGATTTTCTTCTTTGATGCCCAGACCGAGGAGCCATTCTTTGCAGAAGTTCTTCCAATATTTGAACCATTCGAGGTCGGTGCCCGGCTTGCAGAAGAATTCCAATTCCATTTGCTCGAATTCGCGCACGCGGAAAATGAAGTTACCGGGAGTGATCTCGTTACGGAAGGACTTACCGATCTGTCCGATACCGAACGGAACTTTCGCGCGGGAAGTACGTTGCACGTTGAGGAAGTTGACGAAGATACCTTGCGCCGTCTCCGGACGGAGATAGATGGTGCTGACCGAGTCTTCGGTAACGCCCTGGAAGGTCTTGAACATCAAATTGAATTTTCTGACTCCCGTGAAGTCGCTCTTACCGCAGACCGGGCAGGGAATGTTATGCTCGGCGATATAACTTTCCATTTGTTCGTTGGTCCAGCCGGCGATGTTTTCTTCGATACCCTTTTTCTTCATGTAGTCTTCGATGAGGTTATCGGCGCGGTGGCGGGACTTACAGCTCTTGCAGTCCATCAAAGGATCGGAAAAGCCGCCTACGTGACCGGAAGCGACCCACACGTTCGGGTTCATCAGAATGGCGCTGTCGAGACCGACGTTCAGTTCGTTCTGTTGAACGAATTTCTTCCACCATGCTTTTTTGATGTTGCTTTTCAGTTCGGCGCCGAGCGGACCGTAATCCCAGGTGTTGGCCAGGCCGCCGTAGATCTCGCTGCCGCTGTATACGAAGCCTCTGCCTTTGCAGAGCGCAACCAGTTTATCCATTGTCAATTCAGCCATTTTATTGCTCCAAAAAGTTTTTTTATAAATAATACTCAAAATTGCCCGAAAAGTCAAACAAAACGAAGGCATAGGAAAGAAAAGCGCAAAATATACTGATGGTATGAGCAGAAAAAACGCATGGATACAACTGGTGACCAATATCATCCTTTTTGCCATCCTCGGCGTCCTCGCGGCCTTTTGCGTGCCGACGCAAAAAACGGAGTCCGTTTTTGCGCCGTACTATTCGGGCGAGCAGCATAGTTCTCGCGTCGGCGTTATGATCAACGTATACGAAGGCGCCGAGCAGGTAAAAAAGATATTGGATATTTTGGATAGAGCGGACGCAACGTGTACCTTTTTCGTCGGCGGCGTATGGGCGGAAAAAAATATACCTCTGTTAAAAGAAATGGCTCTTCGCGCCGAGATAGGCAATCACGGCTATCTCCACCGCGATCACGCAAAGATATCAAAGCAAGCCAACAAAGAGGAGATCATGCTTTGCCATAGGCTTATCAAAAGCTCGATCAATATAGATATGACCCTTTTCGCGCCTCCTTCGGGTAGCTACTCGGACGATACCTTATCCGTCTGCGAAGAAAACGGCTATAAGGTCGTTATGTGGAGTAAAGATACCATCGACTGGCGCGATCACGATGCGGATCTTATTTATAAACGGGCTACGACCGACGTCAAAGGCGGCGACCTGATCCTGATGCACCCGACGGAAGAAACGGTCAAAGCGCTCCCGAAGATTATCGCTTTTTATAAGTCGCAAGGCCTGATTCCGTCCGTTGTCAGCGACGTTATCGGAATAAAAAGCTATTATTGACGTTTTTTTGTCGGTTTTACGGAAAAGAAATATTTTTCGTTGACAAAGAAAAAACGAAGTTTTATAATATTCGTAACAAAACGCTATTGGACAGGACAAGTAGTGCGTTGTACCGTTTGACAGAGAGTTCGGGTCGGAGGCTGTAAGCCCGGATGAAACGGAAACGAAAACGAAACCACCCGTGCAGGCGAAGGCGCCGACCTATTTCGGCAAAAGAGAGACAAAGTTTTTACTTTGTAACTAAGGTGGAACCGCGGAAAGTATTTTTCGTCCTTAGACGCTTCGGCAGTCTGAGGACTTTTTAATTATAACGAACAAAAAACGAATAAAGGAGAGGCTTTATGGAAAACGAAAAATTGATGATGCAACGGCACACGATGAGCCACGTACTTGCGGCGGCCATCAAGGCTTTGTACGGCGACGAAGTTAAGTTCGGTATCGGACCCGCCATCGACAACGGCTTTTATTACGATTTCGACATGGAAAAGGTTTTGACTCCGGACGATTTTTCCGCTATCGAAGAAAAGATGAAGGAGATCATTGCGGAAAACCTCGATATGACGAGAAAAGAACTGTCGAGACAAGAAGCGCTCGAGATGTTTAAAGATCAGACCTACAAGGTAGAACTTATTAACGATCTGCCCGAAGGGGAGACCATTTCCGTTTACTATCTCGGAGATCGTTTCTGCGATCTTTGCCGCGGGCCGCATATCGAGAACACCAAGTTCCTGCGTAGTTTTGCCTATAAGATCAACAGAGTATCCGGCGCGTACTGGCGCGGAAGCGAAAAGAACAAGATGATGCAGCGCGTTTACGTGTACGGCTTTGCCGATAAGAACGAATTGAAAGAGTGCATCCGTCAGGCCGAAGAAGCAAAGCTGCGCGACCATAACAAGCTCGGTCGCGACCTCGGATACTTCACCACCGTCGATTATATCGGACAGGGTCTGCCCATCCTTTTACCGAAGGGTACGCGCGTGGTACAACTTCTGCAACGCTGGGTGGAAGACGTCGAATATAAGAAGGGTTGTATTTTGACGAAAACTCCTCTTCTTGCCAAGAGAGAACTCTATAAGATTTCCGGTCACTGGGATCACTATTTGGACGGAATGTTCGTCCTCGGCGACCCGCACGACGAGACCAAGGAGTGCTTTGCGCTCCGTCCGATGACCTGCCCGTTCCAATATCAGGTCTACCTTAATAAGCCCCGTTCCTATCGCGAACTTCCGATGCGTCTTACCGAGACGTCCACGCTGTTCCGTAACGAGGACTCCGGCGAAATGCACGGTCTTATCCGCGTAAGGCAGTTCACCATTTCCGAAGGACACTACATTCTTCGTCCCGATCAGCTGGAAGAAGAGTTTAAGGGCTGTCTGGAACTTGCCAAATATTTCCTCGGCACGGTAGGCCTCCTCGATAAGTGTACTTTCCGCTTCTCTCAATGGGATCCGGAAAACAAAAACAATAAGTATGAGGGTACCAAAGAGCAATGGGAGGTAGCCCAAGCGACTATGAAGAAGATCCTCGATGATCTCGACGTTACCTATGATATCGGCATCGACGAAGCCGCATTTTACGGGCCTAAACTGGATATCCAGTATAAGAACGTGTACGGTAAAGAGGATACCCTCGTTACCATTCAGATCGATATGCTCCTTGCCGAACGTTTCGGAATGTATTACGTCGATACCGACGGCGAAAAGAAGCTCCCGTATATTATCCACCGTACCTCGCTCGGTTGTTACGAAAGAACGCTCGCTTACCTCATCGAAGAGTACGCCGGCGCTTTCCCGACCTGGCTCGCGCCCGTGCAGGTCAAAGTCCTGTCCATCAGCGACAAGTTCCTTGATTATGCCAAGAAAGTGGAAAATAAGTTGTTCGAGGCCGGCATCCGCGTCGAGAATGACGAACGTAACGAAAAGATCGG
>CACXDF010000059.1 GCA_902766325.1 uncultured Eubacteriales bacterium
ACGGCTCCCCTCTTATCGACCAAATAAGCCAGGAGCTCTTTTGCTTTTTCACGCTTGAACTTGACGGGCACGCCGTCGACAAAAAGGTCGAAGTCGCCGAACGTACGAACGAATATTTTCGGCATTTGCGGCACGATGGGATGCAAAAGGTTATCCAGCTCTTTTTCGATATCCTCTTTTTTGTACGGCTTATTGACGTAACCGGACGCATGTAAACGAATGGCGTCCACGGCATATTCGCTATACGCCGTGCAAAAAACAACGTTGAGCGTCGGACGTATCTTTTTTATTTCTTTTGCAAGTTCGATCCCGTTGATCACCGGCATATTGATGTCCAAAAAAGCGACGTCAACTATATTTCCCATATTTACATACGACAACGCTTGATCGCTTCTTATAAAGCAACTGATCTCCGCATCGGGTTTGATCTCGGAGACGCATTTTGACAGCGCTTTCAACGCGTGATCTTCATCATCGACGATCATCACTTTCATAATTCAGACTCCTACCTCTTTTTTTTGACCCGCCTTTCGGTGGGCTTTTTTATTATTTCTCATTATTTTTCACACGCTTTAACGTGGCCGTATACAACGCATAGTAATTGCGAGATCATTCCCGTTGCGAATTACAATTTCCGTTTTTCGGTACGGAAAATCTTTCTCCGTCGGTTATCCTTCGGAGTCAGAGACAGGCGGAGGCGGATCGGCGGGTATTGTGATCAATACGCTCGTTCCCACGCCGGGTCTACTCTCGATCGATATCTTTCCGTTCAAATGGTATTCCAGTCTGTTCTTCACCGCGCGTAAGCCTACTCTGTTCGTCGACTTTAATTCATCCGTGTCAAAACCGACCCCGTTATCGATAATGCTTATTACGTGCGACTGCTTTTCGCGGCGGCTTCTGATGGTGATCGTACCGTTTTCGTATCGGATACCGATCCCGTGCTTCATTGCGTTTTCGATCAATATCTGTATGGTAAGCGGCGGAATAGAAAAATCTTCGTCTCTGATATCGTAATTCACGACGTACTTATTGGGAAAACGACGCTGTTGTAAAGAGACGTAGTCTTTGACGTATTCCATTTCCGACTTGAACGGGATCAATTCTTTCCCGTCAAGCGCAGCAAGGTTACCTCGAATGTAGTTTGCAAACTCGGTTATGGCTTGTTTCGTCTCTTCCGGGTTCCCTTCTATGTTCTGGATGGAAAAAAGCGTATTATAGATAAAATGCGGCTGTATCTGCGAGATAAGGAGTTGGTTGCGATGTTCTTCGGCCAACGCGCGCTCATGATCTCTCACGTATTGCAAATGGAGCCAGATATAATAGAACACACTACTGATGACCATCGCGATAGTCAGACAAGGAATGGCGTATTCCGTATCGACAAAGGCGTCCGCAACGATCCCCGCAACGACGATAGCCATATTAAAGATGGGCATGGCGCTCTCGGCCTTCTTTACGCGATAGCACTCTTTTATCGATAAAAAAAGGATATACGCAAGTAACACACCGCTTACGATATGACAAGTAAATCCAAGCGGACCGCGTATAAACTTATTTGCTTCCGTGATCTTAAAGGCAACGTCGGAAAAAGTCGCCGTAAGATAAATGAGCGCGTTGACCGCGACCAATCCCCACGCGATGTAAATAAGTTTATCCTTTTTACCGATAAGATAGACGAACATAACGATAACAACGGGACGTATTGCATAGCCGTAAATACCGAAAAGCGTACGCGCAAGCGGCGACGAAACGAAATACTCGAAATAAAATTCGCCGACGTTTTGAACGATCAGACTCAACAACATCGCCGCAATAATAAGAATGATCCTACGAAGATTTTTTTTGATAAAATGGTCGAAAAGTACCGCTAACGTTAAACCAAGCAGCAATACCAATAATGACACGATCTTAACTATGACTTCAATAATTTCCGCCGTCATCGTTCCTACTCCGATAAATAATTAACGTAATTATACCAAACATTTCAAAAAAAGTAAATAGTTATTCTTTATCGTAACGATCAATTCGATTTTTCGTCCCGATTCACTTTATTCCATACCAAAAATGCGCCTCCAATTCGACCGGATAAAAACTTTATCCCCAATGAGTCGTCTGTCTATTAAATATATCTCTATGGCGACAGTTTCCTCAATAAGAATTTACTACTTTCCCCAAAAAAATACGATTATTTTAAGAACCCGGTAACTATGTTACCCGCGCCCGGCATTAAATATCACGCATATGCGTGCATATCATCACAACGTAGTTGTGTATATCATCAACTCGTCAGAGTTGCATATCATCAAACCGAAGCGGTAGAATGTATGCTCGGGCGTTGCCCATGACGATATACGTCGCTTCGCGCTTATGATATACCAACCCTCGCTCCGCTTCGGTTTGGATAAAACAAAAGCCTCAGTCGTTCGACTAAGGCTTTGTTTGAAAAAGAACTGCGTAAAAGATACAATTTGCACACTCCGCTCAAATGCGGTCTTTTTTCTGCACACTCGCTCTAAAAAATTGCACACCCCGGGTAAAGTGTGCAATTTAAGTAAAATCAGGCAAATAAATCTGAAATTGTCGTTATTTATAGTCCTGCATTGTTCGTTAAATTTAGTTCAAAGAAGGTCTCATTTATCCTTAATACAAATATTAATTGATCCTCACTAGACTTAAACTTTAAT
>CACXDF010000060.1 GCA_902766325.1 uncultured Eubacteriales bacterium
GTGCCTGCTCGGTTACGGCGATATGTATATTAAACGCGGACAGCAGATGCAACGCGGACAATGCGCGTTTATCTCCACCGAAGAGTCCGAAGACATCGTCAATTTTATTTTGGAAAACAACGAAGTCAACTTCGACGAAGAAATGATCGGTCGTATCCTCAACGGTAGCTTCACCGACGACGGAGAGCCGTCCGATTTCGGCGAGAAAGAGGAGAGAGAAGGGAATGAGATCGCGCCTTCCCGTTCGTCTTCTTCCTCGGGCGGCAAAGCCGCGTCCGGTCTGTCCGACACCGAGATCAAAAACTGGCAGGCGCTCAAGATCTGTTACGACACCAATAACGTGTCCTGCTCCTATCTGCAACGCCGCATGAGCAAGGGTTATAACGCCGTTGCGAATATCCTCGAGTACTGGGAGCAAGAAGGCTTTATCAGTAAGCAGGACGCCAATAAGAAGCGTACGCTTTTGCGTCCCGCGTCGGAATTTTACGCATTGTATCACGAAAAATTCGGCGACGACGATCCGAACGTCGATTCGCTCGACGCGCTTGCCGCCGACGTCGAGGCGGGCGGTCACGACTCCGGCGAAACGGAAGAATAATCAAACGGAAGGTTTTTTATGAAAGTAGGAATGATCTCACTCGGGTGCGATAAGAACCGCGTCGACAGCGAACGAATGCTCTTTTTGCTGCGTTCGGCCGGGTTCGAACTCACCGACGATCCGTCGGAAGCCGAGGTCATTATTATCAACACTTGCGCCTTTATCGAGAGCGCGAAGAAAGAGGCGATAGAAGCCGTCTTCGATGCGGCAAAGTATAAAGAGACGGGAGAACTGAAAAAATTGATTGTGACGGGGTGCTTTGCGCAAAGATACCCCGAAGCGGACTTCCCTGAGGTCGATCGCTTTTTGCCTATTGCGGAAGAAGAAAAGATTGCCGCCGTGGTGGCGGAAGAAATGGGATTGGAGGCTCTTTCCTGTTCCGGACAGGGGCGCGTCCTGACCACGCCCGCGCATTACGCTTATTTGAAAATAGCCGACGGTTGCAATAACCGTTGTTCTTATTGCGCCATTCCGTCTATTCGCGGAAAGTACCGTTCCGTGCCCGAAGAAGACCTGATCAAAGAAGCGGCGCGTTTGCGCGAAGAAGGCGTGAACGAACTGATCCTTGTGGCGCAGGACGTGACCTGTTACGGGATCGACCTGTATAAGAAGCCGGCGCTTTGCGACCTGTTAAGAGACTTGCTTACGATCGGTTTTTGGAAGATCCGCCTTTTGTACGCCTATGCGGAAAGGATCACGGACGAACTGGTCGAACTGATCGCAACGGAAAAGGGCATCGCCAAATATCTCGACATTCCTCTTCAACACGTAAACGACGATATCTTGCGAAAGATGCGTCGTCCGTCGACCGGAGAAAGAGCGAGAGCAATCATTAAAAAATTACGTGAAAGGGTGCCCGATATCGCTATAAGAAGTACCTTTATCGTTGGTTTTCCGACGGAGACGGACGAGCAGAGCGAAGAACTCGTTCGCTTTATCGAGGAAGGCGCGTGCGACTATGCGGGGTTCTTTATTTATTCGCCCGAAGAAGGAACGGAAGCGTACGATATCAAGCCGCGTACGTTAAAAAGCGTATCGAGAAAGCGTCTTCTTGCCTGCGAGAGAGCGCAGAGCGAAGCGACGGTCGCCGCGCAAAAAAGATACGTCGGAAAGACGGTGGAAGTCATATACGAAGGGATCGACTTCGACAGGCAGGCCTTTTACGGCAGAACGGAGCAGAACGCGCCGGACGTGGACACGAAAGTCTTTTTTACCGCTTCTTTCGTGCCCGAGCCCGGTCGGGTATATAAAGTAAAGATCACGTCGTCCGATTTTCATTTGTACGGCGAAGGGGAGGAACTATGACGAAGATACTGCGTTATTTCGGACGGAAACAGGATATCGACAGAGTGCTGACCGAAATGGGACTCGAAGAGATATGCACCGTTATGGGCGGCGAAGATATGGATAATAAGATCGTTCTGCCCGACTTTGTCGGCGACGAGGACTATTACGAGCTGTGCGATCGCCTGGAAGAAGGCTTATACGCCGAGCAGGATCAATCCATCGCGGGCGTTCTTGCAGAGTTCCTTTCGGAAAACGGGCTTATGCTGTCCACCGCCGAAAGTTGTACGGGGGGTATGGTCGCCTCGCATATCGTCGATATACCGGGCGCGAGTAAAGTTTTTCACGAAGGGGTAGTCACTTACAGCAATCAATCCAAGATGGACAGGCTGTCCGTCGATGCGAAGACGCTGGCAAAGTACGGCGCCGTCAGCGCCGAAGTCGCCAAAGAAATGGCGTACGGACTGCTCAATCAGTACGTTGACGTGGCCGTATCGACGACGGGTATCGCGGGCCCTACCGGAGAGACGGTGGGTAACGTATATAAACCGGTCGGACTGGTATATATCGGCATTGCCTTTCGCACCTACGATCCCATCGCGCTCAAGTTCGTCTTTCGCGGGGACAGAAACGCCGTGCGCGCCGGCGCGACTAATGCGGCGCTCTTCCATACCTATCGCTATTTAAGAGATAATTTATAAAAAAGTAAGATAATACCACACGGATAACCAAAAGGAGAAAAACATGAGTATCAGCATCGAAGAAAAGAAAAAGCAAGTCCAACTTGCCATCGCCCAGATCGAAAAAGAATTCGGCAAGGGCTCCATCATGACGTTGGAAGAAGACGCCAAGGTGGATATAGATATCATCCCCACCGGATGTTTGTCCCTCGATATCGCGACGGGTATCGGCGGCATTCCGCGCGGCAGGATATTGGAAGTATACGGTCCCGAGTCGAGCGGCAAGACCACGCTTACGCTGCACATGATCGCCGAAGCGCAAAAAGCGGGCGGTTTTGCGGCGTTTATCGACGCGGAACACGCTCTCGATCCCGTTTATGCCGAACATATCGGCGTCGATCTTCGCAATCTTTACGTTTCTCAGCCGGATAACGGAGAACAAGCCCTCGATATTACAGAAGAACTGGTCAAGAGCGGCGGCTTCGATATTATCGTTATCGACAGCGTGGCGGCTCTTACGCCGAAGGCGGAAATAGAAGGGGATATGGGCGACTCTCACGTCGGATTGCAGGCCCGTTTGATGAGCCAGGCGCTCCGTAAGTTGACCGGTATCGTCAAAAAGTCCAATACTTGCGTCGTCTTTATCAACCAGCTTCGCGAAAAGGTGGGCGTTATGTTCGGTAATCCGGAGACCACCGCGGGAGGCAAAGCGCTCAAGTTTTACGCCAGCATGCGTTTCGACGTCCGTAAAGGAGACGTGATCAAGTCCGGTACCGAGATCGTCGGCGCCAGGACCAAAGTCAAAGTCATCAAAAATAAACTCGCTTCGCCCTTTAAGTCTTGCGAATTCGATATGATGTTCGGTAAGGGCGTTATCAAAAACAGCTGTATCGTCGATCTCGCCGCCGCAAACGAACTCATTCAGAAGTCCGGCAGCTGGTTCAGCTATAAAGAAGAGCGTATCGCGCAGGGCAGAGACAAAGCCATCGAGTATCTCAATAATCATCCGGAAATCTCTTACGAATTGGAACAGACTCTGCGTGAAAAGTACGGTCTGAAACCTCTTGCCCCTATCGGCGAAGAAGAATCCGTCAAAGAGGAACCGAAGAAAAATGAAAAGAAAAAATAAGATCTTTTTGGCGGTTCTCCTTTTTTGCGCGCTGCTCTTTTTATTTGTCGCCTGTCAAAAAAGCGGCCCGTCCGAGTCTATCGAAAAGGCTCCGCTTACCGCGGCTTGCACCGCAAGACACAGTAGGACGACGGATAATAAGCGCATAGCGACCGAGTATTGCGATTGTAACGAAATGGGCGTTATCCTGGAAAACGAAGGGAAGGCCGGCGAGTGTTCGTCGCACGTCCTCGGACGTATTCCGCAAGAAACGTACGCGGCTTTCGACGCGCTCGGCGCGTCGTATGCCGATCTGCATAAAAAGGTCGAACCGGAAAAGACCGGCTATAAAAAGTTCGTTCTCGCCGATCCGGATAACAGCGAAATAAACGTCCTTTACGAAGCGTTTACTGCGCAAATAAAAAACGTCTACGACCATAGTCCGTTTTTTACGGCGTATCGGACGGCGTTTCCGAAGACGGGCGGCGCGCTGGCCGGGATCAACAGAAAATATCTGCTTACTTGCGGAGATAAATACAGTCATTCCGAAGTGCTGCGTATTGCGGCAAGACTGTTTGGGTATGCGAACACGGATACCTTTATTAATTACGCCTCCGTTCTTTCTACCGCTTATGCGGCGAAGGATACGGACGTCGCGAGCGACGTTCGCTTATCGCTAAACGGCGCCGTTTATACCGAAAATAAAGCCTACGTCTTTCCTTATATCGTATCTTGCGACCGTACGTCCGTTTTTCCCGTCTGTCTGATATTGGATCCGGACGGAACGGTGGCCGTTTGGATCGGCGACGAGGAGAGCGCGCAACAAGCGGTCGATCTCGCCGGAAGTCTGACCGAGAATAAAACGATCGAATTATACGGCAGATGTCGCTTGTTCGAGACTGTATCCGGCTTTTATCGTTTTTCTTTTGCCGAGGGCGCGCATGACGTGCCCGGCACCTACGCCAAGATCGCGCTGTCGACGACGGACGGCCTCAAAAAAGATCTGACCGTTTATCTCTTGTCCGAATACGCGCCGGAAACGGTCGCCAACTTCATTAAGTACGCCGAGAGCGGTTTCTATAGCGGTACGGCCGTTCATCGTATTATACCGGGGATCGGTATTCAGGGAGGTAGTGACGTACAGACGGGAGGCAAAAAGAACAACGGCTACTCGGCTAAGCCGAATTCCGAAAAACCCATTAAAGGAGAGTTTGTATCGAACGGATTTTTGCAGAACGTCATCGGTCATTGCGCCGGCGTCATCTCCATGGCGCGCACCGATAAGCACGATTCGGCAACGTCCGGATTCTTTATTTGCTCGGCCGATAATAACGCTTGGGACGGTTCTTACGCGGCGTTCGGGTTTATGCCCTATCAAGAGGATATCGACTTTGTCGATACGATCGTAAAAAAGACGACCACCCAGGATGTCACGACGGGAGGAAAAACGATAAGTTATCCCGCTTCGCGACTGATCGATATCGAAGAGGTCACGATCTATACGGTGGAATAAATGAAAAAAACGAACCGCATCCTTTATGCCGTAATAGCGCTTCTTTGCGTGGCGATCGTCCTTTGCGCCGTGTTGATCCCGCTTTATTTTGCCGGGATCATCGGCAGCGGTTTGGAGCCGGCTCCCGCGAAAGAACAGACCGTTGAAGATCCGATCAAAGGAAAAGAGTTTAAAGCCGTTTCGGCAAAATCGCTCCCCAAAGGACAATACGCCGATTTTTCCGTTATTTATAAAGAAAAAGAATACAGTATAAAAGTATACCTTTTGACGGACTACGCGCCGAAAACGGTCGAAAACTTTATTCGATACGCTCAAGCGGGTTTATATAACGGGACTGTCTTTTATCGCGCCGATATCACTTATTATAAGGAGACCGGCGAGCCGTCCTCGGCCTACCTGCAGGGCGGGTCGTACGTGACCGATAAAGACGGGAATCTGGTCAGAAAGACACCGGATCCCTATTACGGTAAGATCAAAGGAGAGTTTTTTGCCAACGATAAGGACTCGAAAAACGTTGTTTCTTTCACCGGCGGAGTGCTCGGCATGGTGCGCGACGAAAACGACTACGACAGCGCCGATACGGAGTTCTTTTTTCTGCCGTACGCGCACCCGTCGTATAACGGATACTACGCGGCGTTCGGCGTCACCGTCGAAAGCGACGATAACAGCGAGCTGTACTCTTTTGCCAAGGCGATAAAAGAGGCGAACGGCGCCTATCCCGTCCTCTTGAAGTCCGTTAAGGTCTACTCTCGCAACTGATTTATCGAAAAAACAAAAAAAATATAAAAAACGGACCTTTTTCCCTTGACAAAGGGGAATTGAATAAGTAAAATAATCACGTTCTCGTTCGAAGACCGCAGGCACCGAAAGGTTTAAAGATGTAAAGAACCCGCGCAGAAAGAGGCGTATAACGAAAAATCAATACGGCTTCAGCTGGTATAGTTATGCTCCGTCCTTCGAATCGAACGACGGATTTTTTATTTATCGGTAAACGTTTGCCGTAAGGCAAAAGATAATAGAAGGAGGTAAACTACATTGTCAGCATCAAAAGACGCAAAGGTTTTAAAAGTTGCCGAGATAAAGGAAAAACTTGAAAAAGCAAGCTCTTTCGTACTCGTTGACTACAAGGGACTGACCGTTGCGGAAGACACCCA
>CACXDF010000061.1 GCA_902766325.1 uncultured Eubacteriales bacterium
AATATGAATGGCGTATGCGATGATACTTCCGGCGCCGCTGCCGCGACCGGGCCCGATAGGCACGCCGTGCGTCTTGCCGTAGTTAATAAAGTCCCAAACGATCAGGTAGTAAGAAGCGAATCCCATTCGACAAATAACGTCGAGCTCGTACTCGGCGCGCTGCCGGATGTCGGGCGTGATCTCTCCGTATCTTTCTTCCAACCCTTTAAAGGCCATTTTTCGCAAATAGTCCTTATCGTCGACGTACCCTTCCGGCGGATCGTAGTGCGGAATGGTATAGACGTGGAACGGGATCTTAAGATCGCACTTTTCGGCGATCTCGATGGTGTTGTCGAGCGGTTCCGGATCGCCGCCCATCAGTTCGAGCATCTGTTCGTACGACTTATAATAAAACTCGTTGTTAGGAAACCGCCACCTGGTGGGATCGTCGATATCCTTTTGCGTTTGAATGGCCAAAAGAACGTCGTGCGCCTTTGCGTCGCGCTGTTCGATATAGTGGATATCGTTGGTTGCGACCGTCTTGGCTCCGATCTCCGCGGCGATCTTTCTCAAAAGCGGCAAAACGCGAAGTTCTTCTTCCAGCCCGTGGTTTTGCAACTCGATATAAAAGTCTTCGCCGTATATTCCCTGCAATCTTTTCGCGCAGGCAAGCGCGTCGTCGTACCGTCCGTCGAGAAGAAGACGGTTGATCTCGCCGGCAATACAGGCGCTCAGGCAGATGACGCCTTCGCTGTACTTTTCGAGCACGCCGTAGTCGACGCGGGGCTTATCGTAAAAGCCGTCGACAAAGCCCGCGCTGGACACGTTCATGACGTTATGAAATCCAACCAGGTTTTTTGCGATCAAAACAAGGTGGAAGCGGTCGTTATGTTCCCTGTCTTTTAAGGTCATATCGTGACAGGTGTACGCCTCCAGACCGATAAGCGGTTTTATGCCGGCGTTGTTACACTCCTTATAAAACTTGATGGCTCCGTACGTGTTGCCGTGGTCGGTCATCGCGACGGCGCGCGCGCCGGACTCCTTGGCCTTTTTTACCAATTTTTTGATACGCGCATACCCGTCCAGCAAGCTGTACTCGGTGTGATTATGGAGATGAATGAATTCCGGCATCTTCTGTGTTCCTCTTTTAACTATTTTTGAGCAAGTTCCATGATTCGACGCATACGATGGTTCACGCAACTTTTAGTCACGGGCGGATCGAACATTTTCGCTATTTCCTCGAGGCCCGCTTCGACGTTTTGCAATCTGTATTCGCATACTTGGCGCAATCCGTCGGAAAGATTTTTTAAGCCGATCTTTTTATCGACTTCTTTGATCGCGGCTATCTGCTTTGCGGAAGAAAGGACCGTCTTGTCGATATTCGCGATCTCGAAATTCTGCAAACGATTCATGTCGTTTTTCATTTTTCGGTTCGTAATGACTTCGTACAGTCTTAAAACTCCGATATTACTGCCGATGGCAGTCAAAAAGTTACAGATGACCTGGCTGTTTTTTATAAAAACGGTAAAGCCGCGCGGACGCGCCATGACCGAAGAAACGTCTGTTTCGGCTTGCTCGGCAATCAACTTGATAACGTCCTCTTCGACGTAATCGGAATTGAGATTGAGCGAAAGCAGGTATCCGCTTTTCGTCTTATTCTGGCTCCATTCTTCGATATCGTCCGGCACGCGCAAATTACCGCAAGACAGGTACAAACCGCGTAAAAAGGCCCTTTTTGATGCCGAGGACAGGTCGTCCGGCAGATGATCGTCCGAGCGGTCGACGGAAGAAGGAAAAAGTTCTTCCGGGATGCCTTGGATAAGTTCGTATCTGTCTTTGACGATCAGGCACCGTTCAAGCAGAATATTGGACAGATGGCTGTCGATATAGAGCGCGTACTTCTTTTCGCCGTCGATAACGGTCTCGGTACGTTCCGTTTTTACCCCTTCCAAGCGGTACACAACGTCCGATAAAAGGTCGATGAACTCTTTGTCCGCGTGAATAAACTCCACTTCGTAACCCGTACGAAGCAAAGACACTTCTCCGCTGCCGCGTATCGCGCCGCTCAAAAAAGGCAAAAGGCATTCGTCGGCGAGTTCCGCCGCGTAAAGCTCTTTTTTTACGACGCTACTGATTTCTTCCAAAGATAACGACCTCTCTTTCCGGTTTTCTGCCCGTCGCCTTCTGAATTTCGCTTTCGCACAATTCAACGAGGGCAAGATATTCTTCGGGGGTGCCGTCCCCGCGATTTACGATGATCCCGGCGTGTTTTTCGCTGACTTGCATACCGCCGATCCGACGACCTTTTATGCCGAGTCGGTCCAGATAATACCCGCAACTCACGCCGTCTATTTTTTTAAAAACGCTTCCTAAGCTCTTGCCGGTGGGAAGCGTCTGCTTACGTTTCTTTCTTACGTCCGACATTCGCGCGCCGATCGCGGAGACGCCGTCCGGAAAAAGCCTTAACGTAACTTCGGTAATGAAATCGACATTTTTACGCAAATTGCAGTACCGATATCGAAAAGCGATCTCTTCTCCGGATAGCTCTTCTTGCTGTCCGTCGTCGAGATGAAACAGCTTTACGGACTTTACCACGTCCTTAAAAGCCGTATCGTAACACCCAGCGTTCCCCATTACGCCGCCCCCGACGGTACCGGGGATGCAACAAAGATCTTCCATACCCGAAAGTCCGCAGATCCTGGCCACGTCCGCGACGTGAGCCGTCTTCTCTCCGGCTCGCACTGTGATACAGTCTTCGTGGACGCGGATCCCCCGCATAGCGCTGCAAAAGATCGTCGCGTCGTCCGGAGTCATCTCCAAAACGAGCGTATTACTCAATGCTCCCGCGATAAAAAGTCGACTGCGAGCGGCATGACGTCGTTGTATCTGCCTCAGTTGCTCGATATCCTTCGGATAATACGCAACGGGAATGGTCGCTCCGCTCCCAAGCGAAGAGATATTCGCCGCAGAAACGGACATTGCTTTTACTTCCATGATTATACCTCTTTTCGGACGTCTTTGTCAACGTCGCCACACTATTGTATTAGTGGAAAAGGGATATAATACCGCCTCTTATAAAGAGTCTTGCATACACCTGTCGATAAGCCAGGTAATGGGGTCGTCGTCGCAATCGGGCGCGATCAAGGAAGCCGCCTTTTTCGCCGCGGGCGAGCCGCCCGCAACGCACACGCCGAGCCCCGCGTATTCGATCATGGTCAGATCGTTGTCCGAGTCGCCGATACAAATCACTTCTTCCCGTTTGATACCGTACCTTTCCGCCAAACGGGCGACGGCGCTTCCTTTACTGACGCCGTGCGGAATGATCTCGCAGATGAACGGTTTCGAGATGTTGATAAGCAGTTCGTCTCCGTATTTTTCGATCAGATCGTCCCGAACGGACGGCATAACTTTCGGGTCGCCGAGAAGAACGAATTTCGGCGGACATAATTTTTCCCGCATAATAAAATCGGACAGCGGTATCACTGTTTCGCGGTAGACGGCATGCGCGACTTTTACGTACAAACGAGTAAAGTCGGTCGCCTTTTGCGTATAAAAATAATCGCCTCTGTAGGTCTGATAATAATATCCTTTGCTTTCTATATATTTTCCGATTTCGGAAGCCAAAGTATAAGGTATGGTCACCTCATCTATTGTTTTTTCGGTGTCGATATCCGTCGCCACCGCTCCTTGATAGGTAAGCACCTCTCCATGAAGGTCGAGCTCTCTGCATACCGGGAGCGCGCCGGCCGTCATCCTGCCCGTCACGATAACGAACTTGCCTCCTGCGTCGACGTATCTTTTTATGGCCGCCTTCTCGCCTTTGCCGTACTTCTGATCCCGCGTTATCATCGTATCGTCGAGATCGGAACATATCATCTTGTATTTCATTGGTTTTCTCCTTGCGCCTTATCCTTATAATAAGCCGCTATCCTTTCGGCGTCGGACTTACCGATGCCTTTTACTTCCGATAATTCGTCTACCGAAGCCGTCGCGATCTTTTCGATCTTTCGGAAATGTACGAGCAAGTTGCGCGCCTTCGTTTTCCCGATACCCTCTATCGCCGTCAACTCGCTTTCCGTCATTTGTTTCAAACGCAGATTCCTGTGATAGGTGATGGCAAAGCGGTGCGCTTCGTCGCGGATACGCACGAGCAATTTAAGGGCGAGGCTGTCGCGCGGCAAAAGGATACTCTCCTCTTTCCCGGGTACGAAGACCTCTTCAATTCTTTTTGCAAGGCTGATCACGGTAAAGTCCAGTCCTTCTTTTTCCATAGCGTCCATAACGTAGCCGAGTTGTCCCTTACCGCCGTCAATAACGATCAAGTCCGGTCGTTCTGAAAAACTGACGTCCTTTTGTTTTTTCCACTCCTCAAAACGTCTTGTCAACGTCTCGAACATACAGGCAAAGTCGTTATTGCCCGCCACCGTCTTGATCTTAAAATGGCGATAGTGTTGCGACGCCTTAGCGCCCTCTTTGAACACGACCATGCTCGCCACCTTATTGGTTCCGCTGATATGCGAAATGTCGTAACACTCCATTCTCATCGGCAATACGGGCAAACCGAGCAGTTCTTTTAATTGTTTGACCCCGCCGAGCGTTAATTCGTCGTATCGATTTTGATGTTCGAGTTGTCGCGCAAGATAGTCCTCCGCATTGGCGACGCCCATGTCGATCAATTGTCGACGGATCCCGCCGGACGGCACGACGACCTGTATCCTCCTGCCCGATTTTTCGGACAGATAGTCCGAAAGTTCCTCTTTGAATTCTATCTCGCTGCTGACCAGTATTTCGGAACAGTTGATCGAATTATTTTCGTAATACTGCATGATAAAAGAAGTCAGTCCGTTACTGAGTTCCGTCTCTCTGCACGGGAAGTTGATACCGCCGAGGTACTTGCCTCCGCGCACGGCAAAGCAGTTCACGACCGAATACATACCGTTCGTCACGAACGTAAATACGTCGATGTCCGTTTCCTGCTTAAACGGAATGGTCTGCTTTCGCACCAAATTGTCCAGTGATTTCAAGGTGTCGCGATATATTTTCGCCTGCTCGAACTCTTCTTTTTCGGCGCAAGCCATCATCTTTTCCGTCAATATCCTTTTGACAGTCTCGTCGTTTCCGGACAGAAAATCGATCACATTTTTGATGACTTTTTTGTATTCTTCTTCGCTGACCCGACCGGTACAGGGCGCAAGGCATCTTCCGATGTGGTAGTTCAGGCACTCCCTCTTCCCGAGCGTATTACAACTCCTTACCGGAAAAACGGTATGGATGATCTCCAGCACGTCCCGTACCGACACGCCGAGCATATAGGGGCCGAAATACTTTGCTCCGTCCGCTTTCATCTTATAACATATTTCCACTTTAGGAAACTTCTCTTTCGTCTTGATGCGAATATACGGATAAGTCTTATCGTCTTTAAGCAGAATGTTATACGGCGGATTATATTGCTTGATCAGGTTGTTTTCCAAAATCAAGGCTTCGTATTCGTTAGGCGTGATGATATACCGAAAATCGTGGATCTTTTCCACAAGAGCCATCGTCTTATCGTTTTTTACGCTGTTATGAAAATATTGCCGCACGCGATTTTTCAGTATTTTCGCCTTGCCGACGTATAACACGTTGTCGAATTCGTCCAACATAATATACACGCCGCTTTGCGCCGGTAATATCTTTAATTTTTCGGTATACGCCTTCATGTTCTCAGCAATCGACCTCGAAATTGGGATCCTTAACGATCTTCCTTGCGACCCTGAGTCTTTGTCTCAGACCGCGCAAGCCGACGGGATTGTATTTTTTCGGCGGACAGTAACATATCCCCTTCTCGTCCATCTCTTTGAGATACTTGGTCAATCTGACCTCGAAATCTTTATAATTCTTTTGCGCGTACGGAGTCCAGGCGGCTTCGGCAACGGCTTGCACGCGAGGATAGAGCATAAACTCGAATTTCTTTCTGTCGTACACGAATTCCGTCCAAAGAGGCGCTTCTATGCCGAGGATATTTTTCACGATCTCCGGCGTCATTTTGTATTCCTCCGGGCCGAGCCTATATATCTTTTCAAGATTGGTGAGTATATACGGATAATCCAAATAACAAAGCGTATTATGCGACAAAATGGCTTTGCCGCCTTTTTCCGCCCACTTGCCGCCGTCCTTGCCGTGCCACCATTGAACGATCGCGTCGCTTCTCAAATCATTCGTCTCCGTGATCTCGTCCCAACCGATGGTCTTTTTCCCTTTTTCCGCAAGATATTCGGTGATAAGGTTCGTAAAGTACCCTTGCAGGTCGTTTTCCGACTTGATACCCTTTTCTTTCATTAATTTCTGACACTTCGGACAGCTCTTCCATTTGTCTTTCGGCACTTCGTCTCCGCCGATATGGAAGTACGGCGCCGGAAACAGTTCGCACATCTCGTCGATGATATCTTTCATAAACCGAATAAAATCTTCGTTTCCCACGCACCCGATAGAACTCTTGATGCCGTATTTCGTACTGACTTCAAGAGGTTTGCCTTCGCAGGACAATTCCGGGAAGACGCTGAGCGCCGAAGTAATATGACCGGGCATATCGATCTCCGGCACGACGGTGATCATCCTTTCCGCGGCATAAGATACGATCTCTTTTACGTCTTCCTGCGTAAAGTAACATCCTTCTCCGTAAGGTTTTCCGGTCATCTGTCCGAGATGGTTTTTCCAATCGTTCTTTCTGACGCACGCCTTGGGCGCAAGTTCGGGATACTTCTTTATTTCGATACGCCAGCCCTGATCCTCCGTCAAGTGCCAATGAAAGACGTTCATTTTATAATACGCCATATTGTCGAGCAAACTCTTGATCTCGTCTTTCCCGAAAAAGTGTCTCGCGACGTCCAACATGATCCCGCGATAAGGAAAGCGCGGTTCGTCTTCGATCTCGCATTTAGGAAGGACGTCCCCTTCGAGAAGTTGTAAAAGCGTCATCAACCCGTAAAAGGCGCCTTTCACGTCGGAAGCTGAAACGCATACGTTTTCGTCCGATTTCAATTCGTATCCCTCAACGGGCAAACCTTCTTTATACGAAAAGACGATATCGTCGCCGTCAAACTTGATTTTTCGTCCGGGAAAGCGATCTTCGATCGTTTTTTTCAACGAAGAAAACCTCGCGTCCAAACAAACGCCCACTTCTTTTTTTAAGATCAACTCGCCGTTTTTTTCGGCGATCTTTTTGGGTAACGGAATGATTTTCATAAGCGTACTCCTTTTATAGTATTTCCGTATATCGCGTTTCGATAAAAAAATGCCGCGGTTTTGAACGCGGCAGATTGTTTTTGTTATGTTTTTTATACGCCGGCCACCGGTCCGAATATCGTATTGGCGGTACGCCATTGTTCCACGCGGATAGGCAAAAGGAATAAAGCGTAAATGCCGAGAGTAACGATGGAGAAGAAAAACCACTTAATGATCTCTTTCAAAAGCGGCCCCGGCTTTCCGATAAATTGAAGCGGAACTCCTACGACGAGGGTATGCTTACACATCCAACGTTGATAAATACACATAGCGTTGGGCAACCCGATAAAAGGAATGAGAGCGAGAAGCATAACGCCCAGTCTCATAAAGAAATACTTACCGGGAGTTCCGGTAAACTTCGATTCCAGACTCCGTTTGCTCTTGTTGTTATTTAAAATATCACCCGATAACGTGATCGTACAGTTATTAAGGTTTTGCGCCATCTCATACCTCCGTCATTGATTTTATCATTATTTATTTCTTTCGTCAATATCTTTCCGCGATAATAATGCTATATTCCGTATTTTACAGACCGCACAACTGTCGCAGATAGATCAGGTTATTCGTAACGTGGAAACGAACGCAAAGTTGTTCGTACGAGTAGCCGTATTTTTCGTTCAACGCAACGAATAATTTAGCTAAAAGCGACCAATCGGGGTCAAAACTCATAGCGGAAGATCTGTCATCCGGATCGCACATGATATTAGTCACGATGTAATCGTAAGAATAGTGATGGATACGATTGATCTCGGCGATCACTTCCATTCTGAGTTCTTCGGTATCGTTTATACCCAGCGAAGAGACGGCGCTTTGATAAGAACAGCCTCTGCGCATAATAAAACTGCAAACGGAAGTAACGAGCACGTCATAACGCTTTTCCATCCCTTTCTTTTTAGCGATGGAAACGTAAGAAGAGTTACTTCTCGACGCCGTTTCGGAGATCATAAAACCGACGTCCTGTTCGCGATATAGAGTCTGATGACCGAACTTTTTATCGATCTCACTCTTGACCGACTTATAGTTTTCTACCCCTTTCGGCAAAGATACGGAAACGCCGTCCATCCCTTGAATGATCGTCTCAAAGTCTTCTCTGCTCGGATCGAGCTCCAGTTTCAGGATCAGGTTTGCGTCGTGTTCGCCGGAACGAAGATAGCCGTAACTGCAGAACGGATAAGCGGCAGCCATACCGTCCGGGCTGAACGAGTGGATACGATTTACTTCCGCGCCGATATCCGAATGCGCGATCACACGGAAAGAGTAGTCCGGGCGGAACGGATTACCGACGCTTCTTAAACCTCTGTTATACTTTGCCGTATACTCTTTGATAATAAAGTCGACGAAGGCGACCGCCGATTCCCTTCTGTTTCCCTTCACAAGAAGATAAGCGGTATCGTCAAGCACGCAATACGCAAGGAGTTTGGCCGTTTGGCAAGCGTCGGAAATATCCCGGATCATCTCGATAAACACCTTTTTATTATGTTTACGCTTGAAGACGTCGAAGCTGTGGATGCTGTCCAGTCTTACGGACGCAACGCAACCTCTGCCGGGGTGAACGAGGTCTCCGCCCGTTCGCTCCATTTCGTCAAAATATTCGCGCGCCTGACCTTCAAAACGATCGCGCCACGATGACATTTCGTCTTCGTTTTCGACTCCGACGTTTTCGAGCTCTTCATTTTCGTAATTATTGTTTGCCATAATCCGCTCCTTTGCGTTTTTTTGATTTATTGACTTACGGGTTTATTAAAACCCTGTTGGTATTCATGTCGCCCAGCGTTACGTCGACGACGTAAAGAACGTGATTGTTCATTTCTCCTTCCGTCACGCCGAATTGACCGGTATACACGCTCGAACCGCCGTAATCCACAGCGGGTTTTCCGTCAAACAATACGTACACGTTATTGTAGTGCAACATATCCGAAACGTCGGCGTTATAACTGATATCGTACAGTTTTTTATCGTTGTACGTAAAGACGTTTACGCCTTTTTTAAGCGCCGTCTTTAATTGTTCGAGAATTTCGGCGGAAGAAGTCGACTTCGCAACGGCGCTCATATCCGCGCCGTAATAGATCGTGTCCGCGCTTTCTCTCACCAAATCGAGTAAAGCGTAGAACGCGAGTCCGATTTTTTCGGCGTCGCCCGACGTTCCGTTCCAGACGAAGGTCAAATCGGAAAGCGCAGCGGCGGTCCTGACGTCAACGGCGGAAAGCAAAGAGCCGTACGCGGTCATAACGCCGTTCTTCGACGCGGAATATCTTCCGTCGTATACGTAAGCATAGAACGAGCCGTCGAAACTAAACGGCATTTCGAAAACGAGCTGGTCGTTGACGCCCGATTTTTCGATGATTTCACGATAAAAGCTCTCCGTGGTAGACGTAGTGATCTCAACGCCGTTATAGTATACCCTTCCGGCGGAAAGCAAGTCGCGCATAAACGTATAACATACGGTCGCAAGAACGTTCTTTTGCGAATCTGCGCCCATCCACGTATCGAACACTGTCAACCTGAGCGTATACCGGTCGCCGCCGTTCAGGACGGATATACCCGATTTAACGGAGCCGAAATCAGCAACGTACCGCGGCGAAGAAGTATCCGTCGTCGCAAGAATAGCGGCGTATTCCGCATAGAAATCAACAATAGACACGTTATTCGCCCGAGAGGTAAAATCAATCGTGCGCTCGAATGCGCTACCGTCCGTAAAGAGAGCCACCGCGCCGTAATCGTCGTTTGCTCCGAACAAATGGACGTCACCGCCGAAACGGACGTCGACAGCGCCGTAATTAAGCATATTTTCCATCAAAGAGCGCGCGACGTTTCTGAGACAGGAGATCTGCGTGTCCGTACCCGTCCATACGCTTTCGTCGATCACGAATAAGAGTTCGAAAAAGCTGTTATTGGGCGAAACTACGGACAGATCGGACAAAAATGCGTTGTTCGGATCGGCCATAAGTTCTCTCTTGATCGTATCGAATTCTCCGCCGACGAACCAACGGCTGTAAACTTCGGGCGCATTCTTCATATATAAACGCACGACGTAATCCTTTTCGCTGTAATCGAGCAAGGTCACTTGCGTCGGCTTTTTAAGACCCGCCGGAGTGGTCCTGATCGTGATGGGCGATAGATCGACGGTATAGCTGCTGTGTCCGAGCGAACCTTGCACGGTCGTAAAGGACCCGTCGCCGTTATCCTTCAATAAGATCCTATTGGAAAGAAGCTGCAATACCCCTTCTCTGGTAAGCGTCTCGCCATACGTTACTTCGTAAGTTATGTTATATTCGGTATCGGACTGTAAAGACGTAAATACGTTTACGCCGTTACGCATGGTATGTCCGATATAGTCGTACATATAGTAATCGTAATTAGTGTTGTACTCGCCGCCGGCATAGACCTTTCTTTCGTTGCTCCCATTGAACGTGGACGCAATATTGGTCGCGATATACTCGGGCGAACCCAAACGGATATCTTTGATATCATAATCGTGCACGAGAGCGTACAACAAACGATAGAAGCAGTCCTTAACGGCGTTAACGACCGGCGTTTCGTATATTTCAGGCGTAAGAAGTTCTATAAGCAATTCAAAGTATTCCGAATTGGGGCTCATGACGGAAACCGTATTGATAATACCCTGATAATCCGTCTTCATACGCGAAGTGAGCGGAAGCAGGTTGACGGGATTAAGCAGCGACAGGATAGCCGCGGCGTTGTCTCTCGTCGTCACGCGCA
>CACXDF010000062.1 GCA_902766325.1 uncultured Eubacteriales bacterium
CGCTCGCTTCGTCGATGATGATGACGATACGCGGCAAGCGGTGCACACCGGGCAACTGGTTGTATTCGGACAGGTTGCGGACGTGCAGAGACTTAAAGAGAGAAAACCTGTTTTCCGTTTCCTGGCGGATCCATTTGAGCGCGTTGACGATCTGGTGCATATCGTATAAAGGTTCTTTAAAAAGCATATGCGGCAGACCGCTGTAGTTACCCATTTCCACCTGCTTCAGATCGATCAGGATCAATTTGACTTCGTCGGGGCGATACCGGCACAAAATACTGGCGATGATGACGTTAACGCAAACCGATTTACCGCTTCCGGTTGCGCCGGCGATCAAAGCGTGAGGCATCTTTGCAAGGTCTTCTATCATGATCTCGCCCGAAGCCGTCTTACCCAGGGCGATGATGATGTCGCCTTTTGCTTCCGAATATTCCTTGCTGGAAATGACTTCCTGGAAGCTGACCGTGCCGCGTACCTTATTGGGTATTTCGATACCGCAGTAGCAAGTATCGGGCAGTTGCGGGATAATGGCTATATCGTTATTGGATTTCAGCAGTCTTCGCAGGTCTTTACTGGCACTGTACAACTTACTGACCGAACAGCTTTCTCCGAGTTCGATGGAAACGAGAGTGACCGTCGGGCCTTTGACAGCGTCGACCAGTTGCGCTTCCACGCCGTAATTTTGCAACTTGACCTCGATGACCTCTTTCAGTTCATCCCAGTTTTCGACGTAATTGACGAATTTCGGATTGACGTGCGGTTTCAGAAGAGAACGCGGAGGGAATATGTATTCGCGAGTAGGCGGCGCCGGCATATACGGCATAGTCATATCGATTTTTTTGACTTCCGGTTGCGGCGCGGGTTGCGTCGGCTGGACGGATTGCGCGGTATAAGTTTGCGTCTGCGGCGCGGGCTGCGCCGGTTGAACGGGTTGAGCCGAAGGCACCGGTTGCATCGTCACGGTAACAACCGGCTGTACGACGGGTTGTTGATAAGGGGAGGGTTGCTGCGCGTACGGTTGCGCTTGATAAGTCTGCTGACCGTAAGGCTGCGCGGATTGATAAGCGGGCGCGGGCTGCTGAACGGGCGCGGGTTCGACCGAAAAGGACATCGGCGCGGGCGGAACGAACGAAGGCGCAGGCTGAGAGTAAGAAAAAGCGGGCTTTTCTTCCGGCTGTTCGAGCGGAGCGGGTCCGTCCGATTGAAAAGTGGTCTGACGTACGGCCGCCGCGAAAGAATCGTCGCGGAACTTGGCGCCGCCCGAAAACAGATCCAGTTCTTCATTGCCCTCGAAAAGCGTTTTCGTCGAAGAGGTATTTTCGATCCCCAGGTCTTTTTCCATACGGTCGAAATCTTCGGTGCTTTCGCTTCCGTCCTCGCTGAGTAAGGTAACGGCCGCTTTCCGACGACTGTCGTCGTCTTGCGCTCCGAACACGTAAGAACGATTGATGTATTCGTCGAACGGATCTTTTTCCGACGACAATCCGGTCATGTCGTAATCGCCTCCTAAAAGAAGGCGTCTTGCTCTGTCCCGAGAAGTCTCCGGCTCGACCACGTTAAACGAGTGAGGTTCGGGCTCCTTACGCGCGCGTAAAATTTTAGCGACGGGCGCATCCTCGGATACGACCGTCTCCGACGGACGTTCGCGGTCGGTACGGGTCAAAACGGGATTCTTACCCACGTCGAAAATAAAGGGCCTGAAAAACAAGAAAGTAACGAGCGCGGCAAGCGCGAGATAAATAACGATAGCCCATACGTAAGTGCAATAAACGACGACGGGCGCGGTAAACACGCCGAAAACGACGCCCCCTACCGTCGGCCCCGCGTACGCCGCGGAAATGTAGCGAGACATATTATCCACCGCCGTCTTGTCGCAGAATACGACCTGCAGAGTGGAAATGATAAAGACAAGCGAAAGAATCAACCAAATAGTATTCGCCGGACGCAGACGAACGTCTTTTTTAAGTCCGTAAAAGATAACGAAAAAGTATCCCATGGCAAGATACAAATAGGACACCCACCCGAATATCCGCACCAGCGGAAACAGCGTGGCGGGGATACAAAGAACGACCGTTAATGCCAAAAGAAGGCAAAACGCGATCGCTTCTTTTTTATGCCGCTTTAAAAAATCGTTCATTTCGTTCATCTCCCCAAATAACTTAAATACGCTTTCAGAAGATCCTCTTCCGGACTTTTGCCAACGTACGCTATAGATACGTTTCCGCCACCCAAAACGGCTTTTGCGGTAGCCTTAATTTCGTCAAGCGTCACCGACAGCATTTTTTCTATCTGAGACTTGGTCGGCGTGACGACGCCCTTTAAAAGAAGTTCTTTCCCGATGGCGCGCATACGATCGAAAGCGCTCTCGTCGGACAGGACCATGGACGTCTCGTACTGGTTGCGCGTTTTTGTCAACTCCGTCTCGGTGAAGCCGTTTTTCAGCACTTCCGCCGCAATCTCGCCGATGGCGTCGACCGCCTTGCGGGCGTTCTTCGGAGAAGTAGCGAAAAAGATATCGAAGTTCCCGCCGCCTTTACGCATGACGTTGGAGGCGTACACTTCGTACACAAGACCCATCTCCTCTCTTACCTTTTGGAACAGACGGCTGCTCATCCCGCCGCCCAGCATATTGGCGAGCAAGAATGGCGCGTAATAGTTTTCGCCGACGTATCCGAAAGAGGGCATACGCATGGTAACGGACGCTTGTTCGTACGGTTTTTTCAAGAATGCGTACGTGGAAAACACTTTTCCTTCGTCCGGGACGTAAGGAGAAAACGGCGTCTTCTCTTTCGGGATGCGCGCGGAAAAATACTTTTCCACATAAGACAAAAAGACGTCCTCTTCCACGTCGCCTACGAAAGAAAGAATAATGTTTTCGGGGCGGTACCACTTTTTACGAAAATCGAGGATGTCCTTTCTTTTCAGTTTTTTGACCGTCTTCGCCGTACCCAGGATCGGACGGGACAAAGAGCACTCCTCTCCGAAATATATCTTGCTCAAAAGGTCGGACGAAAGGGAGTCTCCGTCGTCGTCGTACATGTGTATCTCTTCGAGTACGACGCCCCGTTCTTTTTCTATATTCTCATCCGTGTAGGTCGAACAAAACATGAGGTCGCCCAAAAGCTCTACGTACCTTTAGGCGAACTTATTGAGCCCGGTAATATAATACACGGTGGCCGTCTTCGAGGTGTAGGCGTTACAATTCGCGCCCATCATATCCGTCTCGTCGGCGATATCGAAAGCGGAACGCGTCTGCGTCCCCTTAAAGGTCATGTGTTCGATAAAATGCGCGATACCGTTCTTTTCCGGGCTTTCGTTGCGACTGCCGGCGTCCACGAAAACGCCGAACGCGCAGGATAAAGAGTCCTTTTTTTCATAGCAAACGCGCAGTCCGTTCTGTAGTGTGATGATCTCAGCCATAATTACTTTTAGTATAAACTAAAACGCGAATTATTTCAACTGTTTTCCCAATAAATGCCCTTCCGTTTTGAACGGTCGGCCGCGTTCGAGACCTCTTTCGCACGCGCAAACACGCGCAAATAAAAAAATATTACGTAAACGCGCGCAAAACAGGTCGAAATTCGTTGACAGAACGATTCTCTTGTGGTAAAGTATAACAGCACCTTAGGGGTGTAATTTTTTTGGAGGAAGAAAAAAATGCGTGTTAAGATCACACTGGCTTGCACCGAATGCAAACAACGCAATTACGACAAGCAAAAGAATAAGAAAAATACTCCCGACAGACTGGAAGTTAAAAAGTATTGCAGATTTTGCAAAAAACATACCATCCACAGAGAAGCTAAATAATTACGGGAGGGTTGCATGGGAAAGAAATCTCCTAACGTCGAACTCGGCACGTTAAATAACGATCAGTTGGACAATGCTCCGGCCAAAAGCAACGATCCTCAAAAGGGTCGCAGAGCAGATAACGGCAAAAACGGTTCCAGAAAGACTACCGCAAAAAGCGGCAGAAAAGGCGGCGCCGCCATCAAAAAGTTCTTCCGCGATCTCGTCAGCGAACTGAAAAAGGTTTCCTGGGGAAAAATGCGCAGCACCAAGAACAATAAAGGCGTGCTCAGTCAGACCGGTATCGTTTTGTTGTTCGTTTTGATCGCTATCGTTATTCTTACCGCTATGGATCTGGGATTGACCGCATTGCTCAATTTGTTGATCGGCATAGCTAAATAAGAAGAGGAGGACGCCTTTAATGGAAAACGAACAATCTCTCGTTAAGTGGTACGTCATCCACGTATATTCTTCTTATGAATCGGTGGTCAAAAACAACCTCGAAAAGATGATCGAGAACAACAATCTCCAGGATTACATTTTCGAGATCGCCATCCCCACCGAAGAAGATATTGTCGAAAAGAACGGCAAGCGTAAGATCGTGGAACGCAAAAAATTCCCCGGGTACGTTTTTTTAAAAATGATCTATACCGACCACGTTTGGTATATGGTCGCCAACACCCGCGGCGTGACCGGCTTCGTCGGCCCGCAAGGCAAGGCTCTCGCTTTGACCGCGGAAGAAATCAAGAGAATGGGCCTCGAAAAGGTCTCCGCCGAAGAACTCGATATCAAAGTCGGCGATAACGTAAAAGTCGTAAGCGGTGCGCTCGAAACCTTCCTCGGCATCGTGGAAGAAATTTATCCCGACAAACAAAAAGCACGCGTTATCGTTCAGATGTTCGGTCGGCAGACCCCTGTCGAGCTGGAATTCAACCAGATCGAAAAGCTCAACTGAGCGCCCTATATATCAATATACGGTCGCACACGCGACTATATATAAAATTATGGGAGAACGGAAAAATACAATACTACGAAACCATTTCCGTTCGTTTGTACCAAGTAGTCTATAATGGAGGCAGACTATGGCAAAGAAAATCAGCGCAGTAGTAAAGCTGCAACTCCCCGCAGGCAAGGCAACTCCCGGACCGCCTGTAGGTTCTTCTTTGGGACCCCACGGTATCGCTATACCGATGTTCACCAAAGAGTTCAATGAAAAGACCGCAAAGCAAGCCGGTCTTATCATCCCCGTCGTCATTACGATTTATGCCGACCGTTCGTTCTCGTTTATCCTGAAGACTCCGCCGGCGCCGGTCCTTATCAAAAAGGCCTGCGGCATCGAAAGCGGAAGCGCTACTCCGAACAAGACGAAGGTCGCTTCTATCACCAAGGCGCAACTCGAAGAGATCGCTAAGATCAAAATGCCCGACCTGAACGCCGCCAGCATCGAATCCGCTATCAGCATGATCGCGGGTACCTGCCGCAGCATGGGCGTCAAAGTAGTCGACTAAGGAGGTCTATCATGAAACACGGTAAAAAATACGTAGATTCCGTTAAGGCATACGATCAAAGCAAAGCTTACGAACCGGCCGAAGCCATCAAAATCGTCATCGCCGGCGCAAAAGCCAAATTCGACGAGACCGTTGAGCTTCATGCTCGTTTGGGCGTAGACCCCCGTCACGCGGACCAACAGGTCAGAGGCGTCGTCGTTCTTCCCCACGGTACCGGAAAAACTCTTCGCGTACTCGCTATCTGCAAAGGCGTAAAAGCCGATGAAGCTACCGCCGCCGGCGCTGATTTCGTCGGTGCGGAAGAAATGGTCCAAAAGATCCAGGGCGGATGGTTCGATTACGACGTAGTCGTCACCACTCCCGATATGATGGGTCAAGTCGGTCGTCTCGGTAAAGTCCTCGGCCCGAAAGGCTTGATGCCGACTCCGAAGACCGGCACCGTCACCATGGACGTCACCAAGGCTATCAAGGATATCAAAGCCGGTAAAGTCGAATACAGAGTCGACAAGACCGCTATCATCCACTGCCCCGTCGGCAAAGCCAGCTTCGGCGCAGAAAAGCTCGGCGACAACCTGGAAACCTTAATGGACGCTATCATCAAAGCGAAACCGGCCG
Organism: uncultured Eubacteriales bacterium; assembly: GCA_902766325.1. GTDB lineage: Bacteria > Bacillota > Clostridia > Christensenellales > DTU072 > CAG-1782. Next base: position 5,910 of record CACXDF010000062.1, read on the forward strand.
CCGCCAAGGGTACCTATCTCAAGAGCGTTTATCTCACCTCTACCATGGGTCCCGGCGTCAGAATGAACGTTAAGATGTAATCATCGACGCAAATCGAAAAAATAAACACCCGGAAAAAATATCCGGGTGTTTTTTTATTTCATTCAACCTGTTTTTATTTTTTTTCGTCCAAAAAGACGGCCGGCGAATACAGATAACCTTGATAGCAGTCGCAGCCGATCTCGTGCAATACGGCGCGTTGCTGCTCCGTCTCCACGTATTCGGCAAGAACGGTCAAATCAAGCGTTAATGCGAGCGTACTGATCGACTGGATGATTTCTCGGCAATTCCGGTGCGTAAAAAGACCTTTTACGAGCGAGCCGTCCAACTTGATCTCGTCGAATAAGTTATCTTTTAAATAGTTAAGAGAAGTCTTACCCATAGAAAAATCGTCGATGGCAAGTTTGATACCCATTCCCCGTATACTCTTCAGAACGGAAATAGATTCGTCGCTGAAAGAGAGCGCCGCCTGTTCGGTAACTTCGATACAAAGATTAACGCCTTCGAGTTTACCGCCTTCGTAGAGTTTTCGGCAGAATTGCAAAAAACGTTGGGTCACGATCGTCGTTCCCGTCACGTTGACGGAGATCACGATCCCCTCTCCGAATCGTTCGATCACTTTATCCTTATCCGCAAGCGCGCTCAAAAGGACGTTTTCTTCAAGCGACGGCAAAAGATCGCTCTCTTCGGCGAGTTTAAAGACAAGCGGCGGGTAGACTATGCCGTGCAAAGGGTCCTTATATCGAAAGAGCGCCTCTACGCCGATACATTTTCCTTCGTAATTATATTGCGGCTGATAGGCAAGCGGCGCTTTATCCTTCAACCGGTGTTTCATATCAGCGCAAAGCGCCTTTGCGACGTCTCCGTAATTATTACTCAACGCGGTCAACTTAACGGACGCAAGAGAAGACTCGTTTGTGCGGAAGTAGTCCAAAAACGCCTCGTAATTGCGTTTTTGACTTTCCGCCGATCTCTTATCCAATATTTTAACGAACGGAAAATAGATCGCGACTCCGAGGATAAGGTTAAGGAGTTGTAACAACGCGCCCGAATAAGAACCGGTCGCCTTGAGCCCGCCAAGAATAATCGGAGTCGTCCAGGCGACTTCGCTCGTGATCATCGGCACGATCCCCGTAGAAATGGCCAAATAAGAAACCGAGTAAGAAACGAGAGGCACGACCATAAAGGGTATCAGCATAACGGGATTGAGTATGATCGGCAAGCCGAAAACCATCAGCTCGTTGATGTTGAAGATCATGGGGAACGCCGCCGTATAGCCCAGTCCCCTATGCGCTCTGTTCTTTGAGAAAATGAGGATGGCGATCAAAAGGCATATCGTCGCGCCGCAACCGCCCATTAAAACGAAACAATCGAAAAACTCTTTCGTCAAGATCGCCGTCGGAGCGGCGCCGCTTGCGACTGCGGCTTGATTGGCCGTAAGACCGGGCGCAAAATGCGTCTGCATGACGGCTTCCAGCGTATCGCTGCCGTGGATACCGAAGAACCACAGGAACGAAGACAGAAACACAAAAAAGAATCCTTTGAAAAAACCGTTTGGGATATGCGCGAACAACGCGTCGAATCCGGCGGCAAGCAAAGATCGGAAAGAATCCAGCTCGTATTTGGAAGAACGCAAAGAATCTATTTTCGACAGCGAAATAACGGCTTGATCGATCAACGCGAAAACAACGGCCACGCAAAGGATGGGAAAAAGGGTCGAAAGCATTCTGTTGAATTCTTTATCGGCGCCGTTGGAAAAAATGAGACGTCTGCGTTTACGAAATAACTTATCGAACGCAAGATACAAAGCGGACGACCCCAATCCCGTAATAATGGCAAGAAAAACAGACTTCGGCCCCATTGCATCCGTGCTGAACGTCGGAAGATACGCGCCCGCCAAAATAAAGAAGGACAAAAGAGCCGCCACCGTAGCGCCGCCGTTGACGACTTGCGGATCGGCTTTGGCCTTCATATACGACCGACTGATAGAAAAAGTCATGTAGACGGACAGAACGCCGAACGTCGCCGAATAAATAAGATCGAACAAACTGTAAATAAAACCGTTTGCGAAAGTCGTGATAAAATCTTGGTATTCGTCCACCGGGAACGTCTTAATAATGAGCGCAAAAGCGCCGACGATCAACACCGGTATCATGTTGACCAAACCGCTCCTTACCGTTCTTATGATCGTGGATCGTTCTACTGCGCGTATAAAAGAATCAAAACTCTTTCCGTTTTTCATTTTCCCTCTCTTTATAAAACGTCAAAGTTTTTTATATAGACAACTTTATCACACTTCTATGATTATATCAAATAAAA
>CACXDF010000063.1 GCA_902766325.1 uncultured Eubacteriales bacterium
CGTGCTTTTGGGTTGCATAAAGCGTGATGACGGGACTCTGAACGCCGGGATGCTGGGAGTAAGGTATCTTTTTCATGCCTTGTCGAAGATGGGCAAGGGCGACCTTGCGTACGAACTCGTTACGCAAAACAGGCATCCCTCCTACGGCTATATGATCGCAAACGGCGCGACCTCTCTTTGGGAAGATTTCGCCAAAGTTAAGACCAAAGAGAACGGCGACTTGGTAAGGATCGAAGAGCGGCAGAAATTAAGTCAGCTGCCCACGCTCGCCGTCAAAATAAGAATGCTCCCCGAGATACTTCATTTCAGGGGCGGCAGAGAAGGGCGTGTTTGGTCGCTCAATCACCACTTCCTCGGAGACGTCAGCAACTGGTTCAAACGGTGTGTCGTCGGCATCTGCGTCAACGACGGCTTTACCGATCCGGCGCACGTCGACGTCAAGCCCGATTTTATCGGCAAGTTGACTTTTGCCGAAGCGACGAGAGAAACGCCGTTCGGTAAAATAAGCGTCCGTTGGGAGAGACAGGGCAAGAACGTTTTGCTCGACGTGAAGATAAAAGGTAAATTGCGCGGTATGATCGCTCTGCCCGAAGGTTATTCTTTCGAGGACGGCGCTACCAAAAAAGAGATCGACAGCGGAAAGTACCTCTGCCTGTCGGACAGATAATTTTTCAAAAAACCGATACGGGGCGTTCCGCCCCGTCGGATCGATTTACTGACGATAAAAACAGATTAAGACAAAAATAAATTTTTTCGGAGGTTTTTTATGAGAAAAAAAGCAGTTTTAGGGGCTTTTTTTGCCCTGATCGTTCTGATTTTGTGCGCTTGCGCTCCAAAAAATACGAACGATACGAATGATACGAAGAAGTATCGTTATGATTTTACCATCGACGGTAAAGAGTATTGTTACGAATTGGTCGTAAAAAATTCTCAACCGTCTTCTTTCACGCTGTACGAAAACGGCGCGAAGGATCGCGAGTATGCGTTGGATGAGTGGTCGAACGGCGAAATCGCTTGCGTTCTTTGCTACACGGGGAGCAACGACACGTGCGCCGATATTCGTTTTGCGAACGGCAAACTGACGCTGGAGTACAATTCTTTAAGCGCAGAATTGGAAACGAAGTCCGATCGCATCTTCTCCGGGTACGATCATTATGCGGGCGATTACGCTACGACTGCAGGCTTTCCGGATAGTCAACCGTACGTTTTGCGCGAGAACGGGACGGCTTTGGTCGGCGACGTGGAAGGGACGTATCTGCCTTGGAGCGGAAATACCGTCTTGGTCGAATACGGCGACAAAAAGGAAATAATTACTCTTTCGGGCGTCAAGATCGGCGACGTCACTACCGGATCTTCATTCTCGGAGTACAATCTGTGCTATTATCGCGGCGACTATACCGGAACTCCGTTTATCGGATCGGGAGATAATTATTCCGGAGAGTTGCGTTATGCCGATAAAACTCTTTTCGTCAAAGGTGATAAAGCCGCTTTGATAAAAATCGAGGACGACTCTCGCGACGATAGTTCTATGGAGTTCGGCACGCTGACGAAAGAAGGAGACGCCGAGCGCTTTTCCGGAAATGACAGGGTGTTCGTTATCGATAAAGAAAAGAAAACTTTCGCCGAAAAACCGGTCAACGTCTATACGGCGGAAAACGACGAGAGCAGAAAGTTATACGTCTATTCCGATTATCGGTTGAGAACGCAAGGTGACCGAGTCGAAGACAGTTTTCTTATAGACGATTTCAGCGTCGACGATCGTTATTATTATACAACTTTCCGTGGGGATGCGTATACCTATGTCGAGGTGTACGACAAAAACATTCAATGCGCATGCGTATATCAGGCGATGTCCGACGCTCAATTTGTCGGATTGGGCAACGTCCGCGCCTACGTCGGCGACGCTCCGGACAGCAATGCGACGTATACGATTCTCAGCGACGATGCAGGCGCAACCACGTTCAACGTGGCGAATACCGAGTTGCAATTGATCGGCAACGCAACGGGCACGATGTACGTTCGTATGCCGGAGGGGAGATACGTCGTTCCCGCTTATTACGTCTATTATTACGAAACGGACGGAGACGGCAATATCAAAGCCGCCGGGAATTCGAGAGGCGTCGTTCGCTTTATGTTGCGCGAAAACGGGACTTGCACCGTTCTTAATGCGACCGAACCCAATTGATCGACTTTTATACGATTCGACGATTTTTCGCCGTTCTCATTGCGAGAACGGCGATTTTTTTATAAAAAGCCGCTTCTTTGATATAAAAATACATAATTGGGTATTGAATTGCGCGCGGAATGATGGTAAAATAATTAAGATAATAGGCTGCAAACAGCTTTCCGATACGTTTTTTATCAGGTTAAGGAGTTTTATAATATGTGCAAGAAGAAATCGCAACGACAGATCGCTATGGGTTGGATCCGTAAAGAACCGGAACCGGCGCCTTTTCCCGAGGGGTACACCGTCGAAAAATATAACGGCGACCCCAATCAAAGAAAAGAGTTTTATCGTCTGTGGCGCGGCGAATACGGCAGCGAAAAAGACGTGAACGATATGTTTGACCGCGAATTCGTTAATTATCACGATTGCAAGCCGGAAAAGGACGTGCATTTCGTTAAGTTCGGCGACGAGTACATCGGTACGATCACCGCTATCCATCATCCGTTCGGCAATCTCGGTTACGTACA
>CACXDF010000064.1 GCA_902766325.1 uncultured Eubacteriales bacterium
ACATAAAGATATTCTTGTTATCTTTTATTTTTTTCTTGACGGTAAACATGAGATTGTCTACTTTTTTGCGATTGATCCCTGTCAAAGCCGCGATTTCTTCGTAGGTGTATCCGTCGAAGTAGTAGCGGAGCACGCGGACGTGCAGGTCGGAACAGAGGTTGGCGATGTTTTCGTAAAAAGTATCGAGGCCTTCGCGCTCAATGTACTTATGAACGGGATCGTAGACGTATTCGGTCGGCGTGGGCGCGTCCAGATTGTCGTTAAAATCGGCAAGGCTTACCGCTTCGTTCAGGGTGCGATGCTTGTTTCGGGTCGCTTTGCGGAGAGCGTCTTTTACGGCGGAGTCGATACGCATAGCAAGGAAAGCGGATATGCTGTCGTTTTTTTTCGGATCATATTCGTTGATCGCCTTAAAAACGGCCATCGTCCCTTCTTGTTCGAGGTCTTCTTCGGTGCCGTTTGGCGTAAAGTACTTTCTGACGACGCTTCTTACCAGCCAGCCGTAGCGCGCAAGAATGGCGTCTATTGCCACTTTGTCGCCGGCTTGGGCCTGTTTTATCAAAGCGATCTCTTCCGGGTTACTTGCCATGATTCTCCCTTTGACGGACGGCTTCGTATACGACGATGCCGGTAGCGACGGAAGCGTTGAGCGAGTTGATCTGTCCGAACTGAGGCAGAGCTATTTTTCCGTCGCAAAGTTTGGACGTCAGTTGATGTACGCCTTCGCCTTCTCCGCCGATCACGATGGCGATATCGCCCGTCAGATCGGTACGGTAGATATCCGCTCCGCCCATATCGGCGGCCAGGACGAATATTCCGCGTTCTTTCAGATCGCGGATGGCGTCGTTGACGTTATTTACTTTGGCGATCTTGACGTATTGAGAAGCGCCGCAGCTTACTTTAACGGCGGTGTCTGTCACAGGGCAACAACGTCTGCGCGGGAGCAGAATGCCGTTAACGCCGGCGCATTCCGCTACGCGGATGATGGCGCCCAGGTTGTGCGGATCTTCGATGCCGTCTAAAATAAGAACGAGAAGGGGTTTTCCGTCCTTTTTTTCCAGCACGTCGTCCACGTCCGAATACTCGAATTCGGTGGCGACGGCGATCACGCCTTGGTGACGTCCGTCCGGACTGAGCCGTTCGAGCGCCTGCTTTTCCACAAATTGCACGGTGATCTTATTTTCCCGACACAATTTGATCAAGTTATAATTGTTATGGGTAGGGGCGTCTTTCAGCACCAGAACTTTTTCTACCGTGACGGCGTTTTTTACCGCTTCCGTGACGGCGTTTCTTCCTTGAATGATCATTCTTGTCCTCCGTAAAGGTCGTCCATCAGCTGTTTGAGACGGTCGTTTTGTCCGGATAAATAGAGATATCCGACGACCGCTTCGAACGCGGTGGCCATGTTGTATTGATAAGTGGTGGCATGACCGGGTACGGTATGCACTTTGGCGCTGCGCGCCTTTTTAAATATGTATTCCTCTTTTTCCGTCAGCATCGGTTCCATTTTTTTGGCAAGCTCGGCCTGACGCTCGGCGCAGACTTCTTTGATGGCCATAAAGTGCATGGCGCCGTTTTTATAATGCCCCTCGGGGTAGCCTTTCGTACGGATATACAGCGTATGAACGCCGTCGCCGACAAAACTGAGAGACAGCGGATTGGCGTGACGGAGATCGTCTTCCGGGACGGCTATTTGAGAAAAAGGCAAAAAATTATCCATGCGGAATTATTCTATCTCCTTATTGTGAAAGATACTGAACGCACCCGTCGGCGTCACGATGACGTGATCGAGCACGGAAACGGAAGAATCCATAAAGAGCCGCGTCAGCTTCTTTGTGGAATCGATATCGTCGTGCGAAGGCGCGCTGTTGCCGGACGGATGATTGTGGGCGAGGATAACCTGGGTGGCGCCGCTGTCTACGGCTGAAGATAGGGTGTCTTTTATGTTGACGAGCACTTTTTCTTTTTTACCGACGTCGGTCGCGTCGATACTGCACATAAAGTTACTGTTTTCGTCCAGACAAACCACGGTCATGGATTCTTTATCGAGAGGAGACAAAGCGCGGATAAAAGGAATAATCTGTTTGCAAGAGTAGATCCTTCTGCCGGCAAGTCTTTTTACCTCGTACCGAGCGCATATTTGCGGCAAGGAGTGCAGAAGAACGGCCGCGTTGTAAGTAATGCCGGGGACTTCCATCAATTCGGAGACGTTGGCGTCCAGAACGCCGGTAAAACTGCCGAATTTGCCCATCAGTTGATAGGCCATTGCTTTTGTGTCCTTACGCGG
>CACXDF010000065.1 GCA_902766325.1 uncultured Eubacteriales bacterium
GATTCGTTACGCCTTTTGATCGAAGACGATCCGACGATCCTGACGCTTCTTGCCGAAAATCTTTCTTTACAAAACTCCGAACGGCAACAACTCAGCGCAAATATATTTAACGAAGCAATGGAACAGCTGAAAGGGTATGATTTCGGAAAATATCGACTCATTATGCTGTACGGAAAGTGGAACGAAGGCGTCGTAGGCATCGTATGTTCGCGCCTGACCGAACTTTTTCATCTGCCGACTATCTTACTTTGCGAGCAAGAAAACGGGACGCTTTGCGGTTCGGCGCGCAGTATCGAAGGCATAAACTTATACGAACTCTTAAACGCTAACGAAAAATATCTTCTGACCTACGGCGGACACGCCATGGCGGCGGGCCTATCTTTAAAGAATAATGATTTTATCGCAGCGCGCGACGGAATGAACATTACGCTCGAAAAAGCCGATCAAACCGTCTTCTTAAGAAGATCATTTTACGATACAGAACTGCCGACCAAGTCTGTTTCCTGGGATATTTTGCACGAAATTGACCTTTTTGCGCCATTTGGAGCAAGTAATCCGCCTCCTGTTTTTTATGACGAAAATCCGGGACTGAACTTTAAAAAGGGGAGCGACAGTTATCCTATCGTCAAGGCTCGAACGCAGATCGGCGAAGCCGTTTCTTTCAATGGACTTCCGCTATTGCCTCTGCTCGCCGAAAGCGGATATTCCTTCTTATATACCATCGACAAAAATACCTTTAACGGACAGATCAGGCCGCAGTTTTCCATAAAAAAATTCTTCTTTAATAACTATAAATTCGATAATGAAGAGACGTTTTGGGCAGACTTTTTGTTGCCCTTACCGAAACAATGTGCAAAAAAGCAAAATAAACCCGTCCTCGTCGTATGCTTTTTGTCCGAAACCGTCAATGAACTTCTTCGTCAATGTCCGGATAATACGCCCGTTTATTACCGCAATACCGACAGACTGGAACGGCTCGACTCTATCGTACTCGCGCCCGGCCCGGACTTTCCGTACTTCTTTTTCGGCAAGATCGTTTTTGCCGATCTATATCATCCGGTTTTGGCAGATCGGCTGCATTTAATGGGCTGTTCGACGGAAAAATTAACGGAAAAAAGAGTAAAAAAGAATATATCCGTTGACTATCTGCGAGAAATTTTTATATACTATAGCAAAGCGAACCTTCACGGAAAGAAGAACGACACCTTCTCCGCATACTACGAAGAAAAGAATCCGCTTATCGGTAGTAAAGAGGATTTTACGCTGGCTTCTTACGTTCTTGCCGAATGCGGTCTTTTGAAGATCGACGCAGAATCGGGCGACCCGACGGTAATCAAAAAGAAAGCCGATCCGACAAGCACTATGCTTTATAAATACATACGAGGCGATCTATGAGCGACTTTTTACAGGTGGTCAAAGATAACTTTACCAAGGAAGAATATCTTTCTATTGAGTATGCTTTGAAATTTGCCACCGAAGCACATAAGAATCAATACCGCAGAACGGGTGAAGAATATATCAATCACCCCATTCAAGTCGCGCTTCTCGTTATCGACCTCGGCATGGACGCCGATACGGTGATCGCCGCGCTTTTACACGACGTCGTAGAAGACACCCCCGTCACGTACGAAGAGATCAAACAGAAATTCGGATCCGCCATTGCGGAAATGGTAGAAGGGGTCACCAAACTTACGAAAATGAACGTTCCCGACGGCGCCGATCAAGAAAAAGAACAGGCGGAAGAGCAGGCGGAAAACATCCGCAAACTTTTCATCGCCATGGCGAAAGACATCCGCGTTCTGATCGTTAAACTTGCCGACAGACTGCATAATATGGCAACTTTAGAGGCGTTGCCGCATGATAAACAGATCCTAAAATCGCGCGAAACACTCGATATTTACGCACCTATCGCCGGACGACTCGGTATTTCCGAGATCAAGACGAAATTGGAAGACTATTCGATGAAGTATCTTTATCCGGAAGAATACGCTTTCATTCAGAACAAACTCAACATGAAGCAAAGCGAACGGGTCAAGATCGTCGAACAGATCTGCGGCGAGATCTCCGCGGAATTGGACGACTTGCATTTTCATTACGAGATCAAAGGCCGCCCGAAGCATATCTATTCCATATTCAAAAAAATGCGGAGTCAAAATAAGACGCTGGACGAGATCTATGATATCGTCGCCATCCGTATTATTGTGGAAACGGTCAAAGACTGCTACACCATCCTGGGCGTGATCCATTCTAAATGGACGCCGATGCCGGGCAGATTCAAAGATTATATCGCTTCTCCGAAGCCGAATATGTATCAGAGTCTGCACACTACGATCATAACGCACTACGGTCAGATCTTCGAAATACAGATTCGTACGTTCGAGATGAACCAAGTTGCCGAATACGGTATCGCCGCGCATTGGAAGTATAAAGAAGGGCGTCTGACCAAAGATATGAACGAACTGGACGCCAAATTCAGTTGGATCCGCGAATTGATGGACATCGAAGGCGATCTTAAGGACTCGCAAGACTTCTTAAACGCCCTGAAAACCAACGTCAACTCTACCGAAATATACGTTTTCACCACCAAAGGAATGGTCGTAAACCTACCTGTCGGCAGCACGCCGATCGACTTCGCGTATCGCATCCACAGCGAAGTGGGAAACCGTTGCGTCGGCGTACACATCAATAACAAGATCGCACACCTGAATACGCCGCTGCATAACGGCGACGTCGTGGAGATCACAACGAGCAACAATAGTAAAGGGCCCTCGAGAGATTGGCTCAACTACGCCATCAGTCCGGGCGCCAAAAAGAAAATAAGGGCGTTCTTTAAAAAGTCTCTTAAAGAAGAGAATATCAAACTGGGCCGAGAAATGCTCGAACGGGAAGCTGTTAAAAAAGGCTACAAGTTGTCCGATCTGATGATACCTTCTTCCATGAAAGTCATCAATGATAAATATATGTTCTCAGACGCGGACGATATGTACGCTTCTATCGGATGCGGCGGTATCAGAATTTCGCAAATCCTTTATAAGTTGATCGACTTCTATAAGAAGATGATCGCAGAAAACGAACCCGTTTCCGAAAAGAACCTGAACAAGCCGCTCACGCGTCACACGTCCGGCATCAATATCGACGGGTACGACGACTTCGTCATTCATTTGGCAAGATGTTGCAACCCCGTTCCGGACGACGAGATCATCGGCTATATATCCCGCGGCAGGGGAGTCATGGTCCACAGAAAGAATTGTCCGAACGTAGCCAATTTCGAAACGGAACGTTTGATCCATGCCGAGTGGAACAAAGAGGCCGCTTCCGTATTTAACGCGCCCCTTCTTATCGAAACGGAGAATAACGGCACCATCCTTTCCAAGATCACGAATCTCGTCATCAAAATGGGTATGCAGATCAATTATCTCAACGCTCAGATGTCGAAAAACCGCGACAAAATGGTCATTAATATGACGATAGAAGTGCATAACGCAAGCGACCTTACCGACGTCATCAAAAAGATTTCTTCCGAGAAAGCCGTGCTGAGCGTGAACCGCTTTAACTGAGAAAAAAATTTTACTGAAATACCGAAAAGTGATTGACATAAAACGGGTTTTAGTGTATACTACATTTCGTCGCTTAGGAAAACAAACGGGGTGTAGCGCAGGTTGGTAGCGCACGTGGTTTGGGACCATGGGGTCGGGAGTTCGAGTCTCTTCACCCCGACCAACTAAGATGGCAATGAGGGCCTTTAGCTCAGTTGGTTAGAGCGGTCGGCTCATAACCGATTGGTCCGCGGTTCAAGTCCGTGAAGGCCCACCAAAACGTACCTTTTAACTGAAAAAACATTTTACGGTCCGGTAGTTCAGCTGGTCAGAACGCTAGCCTGTCACGCTAGAGGTCATGGGTTCGAGCCCCATTCGGATCGCCATTAAGTAATTTGCCTTGGTAGCTCAGTCGGTAGAGCAGGGGACTGAAAATCCCCGTGTCGGTGGTTCGATTCCGCC
>CACXDF010000066.1 GCA_902766325.1 uncultured Eubacteriales bacterium
AAGGATACTCAGGCATACGTCGTCGACGCCGTATTCTCCGTGCATCATGGTCGAAACGGCCATAGTGGAGTTCGTACCGCAAAGAATAGCTTTACAGATATGGCAGACGTTGGAAGAAATGGCGTAGAAAGTAGCGCCTTTACGCGCGATGATCTTGCCGCCCGAACCGCGGATATATTGTTCGATATCCTCTTTGTTGAGCGGCATGGTAAGACGATTGTCGATGCAGGACATACGGTTGAACTCTTCGATCGGGACCTGCGCGACGTTGGCGATGGACCACGGAATAAAACTGCTGTCGCCGTGTTCGCCGAAAACGTAGGCGTTGATGTTTTTCGGATCGACGCCGCAGTACTCGGCAAGACGAGCGCGAAGACGAGCCGTGTCAAGGATGGTACCCGTACCGATCACTCTGTTTTCCGGTATGCCGGAAAGTTTACAGAAAGCGTACGTGAGGACGTCGACCGGGTTACTGACCATAATGTATACGGCTTCGGGCGCGTACTTGGTGATCTGCGGGATAATGGACTTTTGGATGTTGATATTGGTATTAATCAGATCCAATCTGGACTGACCGGGCTTACGAGCGATACCGGAAGTGATAATGACGATATCGGAGCCCTTGGCGTCGTTATAGTTGCCGGCGTACACGAAACAGGTGGAGTCGTACGGCATACCTTGGCGGATGTCGAGCGCTTCGCCGAGAGCTCTGCCCTCGTCGATATCGAGCATAACGACTTCAGACGCAATATCCTGCAAAGCAAGCGAATATGCTATGGTAGAACCTACTCTACCGCTTCCTATTACGGTTATTTTTTTCATCGCGACCTCACTTTCTTACCTTGGAAAGGACTTCTTTGGTAAAGAATTCGTTGACCGTATCCGGATGGACCGAATAGACCTCGCCGTCGATCGTTACGGAAACGCCTTGTTGGCAATTTCCCAAGCAGAAAGTGCCGTGCAAATTCACCTTGCCCGCCAATCTGTTCAGCGAAATAAGGTTTTTCAGTTGTTCCAAAACCTGCTTCGAGCCTTTGACGTGACAGGTACTACCTATACAAACCGTGATATCGATCATTTTTTCTCCTTTTTTCGGCATTTATTTTATTTATAATACGTCTATTATATAGACAAGGCGCGGGTATGTCAAACTTTTTAAGCGATAACTGACTTTTTTGCGCGATTCCGGTGTTTTTATCCGCCGATACGATAATTGAACATCAATCCGCCGCGCTTTCCCTTCGGACGGAAGATCGGCACGAGAAGAGAGATCAATAAGAACGCCCCGGCGACGACGAACGCCCACCAATACCTCTTTAAGATCAACTGCTTTTGATCATGTATGACGATATTCGCCGTCTTGTCGGAAATGACGTTATAGTTTTCGCTGTCTCCGTAGAAGTGCGCCACGGCGACGTATTCGCCCGTCTCGGACTGTACGTTGCCTTCGTACACGACGGTCACGCCCTCCGGCAATTTACCCTTGATCTCAACGGTATGTTGCGAACCGTCGGCGATGACGTAGAGGTCGCTGAAAGATATGCCTCTCATGTTATAGGTTGCCTTTTCCACGGTGAACTCGATCACCTTTTCGGCGGCGGAATACTCTTCTTCCGCTTCGACGTAGGCCTTAAGAAGGTATGTTCCGGCCTTAGTGGGCGCGAACTCGGAATAGACGTTATCCCCTTTTGCCGCATAGAGATATTTGACAGTGCCGTATCTGACGGACGACCGGGGCAGATTCGCGCTCTTGCCGTACACCCAATTTTCGATAGCAAGATCAATAAAGTCGTTGACGGCCTGTACGACGGTATCCTGAATGCCGATGGCATAGCTTACGAACCGATTTGCCGAAAGTACGACGTACGGTTCGCTACCGGACGTTTCTACGTAATAGTATTCCTCGCTGTCACGGGCGAAGTCTTTTTTGGGTAATTTCCCGATCGATACGCCGTCTTCTCCGCAAACATACACGATAACGTCGTCAAGACTGCCGTTTCTGTCGATCAATCGCGTATATATTTCGTCCGACAAAGGCATACGCAAAACGATCGGCGTTTCCGAAGAACCGAGGATCGTGCTTTGCTCGCTGACACTGCCGTTTTCGTCTACC
>CACXDF010000067.1 GCA_902766325.1 uncultured Eubacteriales bacterium
CGCCAAAACATACTCATCGGATCGAAGATTTTTTTGCCGGCCGCGAGCAAAACGACGTAGGCGATCAGGATCAGAAAAGCGAGCAGCTTAAAAACAAGATCGGCGGTGAACTTGATTTTGACGGGTTTTTTGAGAGATGTTTTTTTCATAAAAGACTCCTTACGTGTTACGTATTGATAGACGATATTCGACGAATAGGCGTTAAAAACGCCTTGTTCGATTTCTATGATAGATAGTTTATCATTGTTTGTCAATTAATTTATTAAAAATTACATTAATTGCGTTTAATATTAATTATTTTTACAAAATCGTCTTGAAAAGTCGGCGCCTTTTGTTGTATAATCAAAAAAAGCTTAAGAATAATGAATGCTTAAAGAGGGATACCAATGACACTTATTACGTCTATGCTTATGTTCGGTCGCAAAAAAACAGGGGTTAGACAGGCTGTTTTTCAGCCCACGTTCGACGTCACGATCGGCGATATCCGAGGGATAAAAAAAGCCAATCCGAGATACGTCGATCTGTCCTTTTTAGCCGCGCACGACGCGAATACCGGCAGGGCGGAACACGGCGCGCCGCTCGAAAAATGCGCCTCGAATATTCTTTTTTCGACCGAGCCTCTTATTCGGAATTATCTCTATCGCTACGTCAAGACGCAAACGACCACAATTTACGAAATGTTGCGGTACGGGTGCCGTTTTATTCATATAAAGGTTACCTATTACGATGGAAAGTGGTTTACGTCGCATAGCGTGCTGACGGGAGAACTGGAGACGCATATGTCGGACGTATTGCGATTTTTGTCCGAGCGTGAAAACGACGGCGAGATCGTGACGCTTCTATTCCAACCCATCTTTTTCGGCGATAAATCTTTTGCCGATCTGCACGACTTTTTGGCAGGAATACGCTATAACGGCAAGAATATATTCGACTACGTTTTTTATTCGCCCGTCGACGAATTCGGAAAAGGCGAGGGCGTAAAGGTCGGCGCTTTGCGATATAACGACGCGACGGGTCCGAAAGGACGCACGGGGGTCGTATTGTTTCAGCGCAGGGATCAACACTGTTTGCCGTCGTGGGACGCGAGACAAAGCGCTTATCCCTTTTTCTTCGATATGGACAGCAACGCTTTGCACGTCTGGCACGATCGTTCGCGTTTGAAAACGCTGGATCGGGAGATCGACGCTCTTTGCGACGAGATCCTTGCTACCGACCGTTATAAAGATATGTTGAGACTAAATCAGACTCAACCGTCCAGTTGTTATAAGACGCTCGGCGACGCTTTGCACTCCGTCTATTCCCGTTCGCTTTTGAAAACGGCCGAAAGGCATAACGTTCGTTTGATCGAAAAACTCGACTTAAACAAGATGCTGAAAGCCATGCCCGTTTTTCAGGCGGACTACGTTACGTCCGGTCACGGCGATTTTAACTTGAAGATCAATCGCGCCATCCGCGCTTATAACGAGAGTCTCGTTGCTTCTTTGCTCTGAGCTTCGTCCGGATTGACTTTTTTATCATAATTGCCGTCGGACGCTTATTGCAATGCGCGCGCGTCTATGGTATAATCGTTTGCGAAAAGGAGAGATGTATTTATGAACGTTGGTTTGATCGTTTTGTATTGTATTTTGGGCGTGATCGGAGCGTTGCTCCTTTTTATGATCGTCCGCACTCTTATCGCAAGACCCAAGAAAGGGAAAACGGAACCTTTTACTTTCGAAGTCGATAAGGACGAGGCCGCTCGCGTGTTGTCCGGCGCCGTACGCATCCCCACGGTGACCGCCTATAACGAGGGCGACGACCAAACGCCGTTTTTACGCTTTCACGAATACCTGGAAAAGAATTTTCCGCTCATCTTCGCCCGCGCCGAAAAAACGGTGGTCAACGGATATAGCCTTATTTTGAAAATAAGCGGCAAGGACCCCGATCTTATGCCCGGTTGCTTCCTCGCGCACCAAGACGTCGTGCCCGCTGCGGCCGATGGGTGGGAGGTCGATCCTTTCGGCGGGGAGGTCAAGGACGGCTACGTCTACGGCAGAGGCAGTCAGGATATGAAAAGTCAGTTGATCGCTTCTTTATTCGGACTCGAACTGCTTCTTCGGGAAGGGAAAGAACCGACGCGCACCATCTATTATTGCTTCGGACACGACGAGGAATTCACGGGCAAAGAGGGCGCTAAGTCCATCGTCGAATACCTTGTCAAAAACAATATCCGCTTTGAATTCGTCATTGACGAAGGCGGTACTATGCTGGACGGGAATTTGATCGGCATCAAAAATAAGTACGTCGCGCTCATCGGCACTTGCGAAAAAGGTTACGCCGACTATAAGTTGACGGCAACGAGAGACGGAGGCCATGCTTCGGCACCCAAAAAGAAGAGTTCGGTAGACGAAATTGCGGAAGCCGTGTACGATCTCGCGCATACGCCCATGAAGAGGACTTTTTCGAAGCCGCTTAAAGAGATGTATCGCACGCTCGCTCCTTACATGAATCCGCTTTATAAGTTTTTCTTAGTCAACGTCGATCTTTTGGGATGGCTCCTGAAGCCCGTTCTCGGTCTTATCAATCCGCTTCTTAATTCTACCATGCGCACCACGTTCGCTTTTACGCAACTGCAAGGAAGCGACGCGCCAAACGTCATACCGGTCAAGGCGAGCGCCGTTGTCAACGTCCGTATCAATATCGGCGAGACTCGAGAAGACGTGCTGAAACACATGAAAAAAGTGGTCGGTAAAAAGATAGAAGTATCCGAATTGGAAGATACCTTCGACCCGTCTCCCGTCAGCCTGACGAATACTGAGACCTACGCGACTCTCGTTCGCTCCATCGAAGAAGTGTACGAAGATTTCGTCGTGGCGCCGTATCCTTTTATTGCCGCGACGGACAGCAAGTGGTACTATACGGTCAGTAACGGCGTTTATCGCTTTACTCCTTTCGTATACGGTCTCGACGATCAAAAGCGTATCCACGGTCTGAACGAGCGTTGCGAGATCGAAGGACTGGGCAGGGCGGTCGTTTTTTATCGCCGTTTAATAGAAAATCTCTGTTACTAAAGGAAAAATATGAACGAAAATCTGAAACAGTACGGCCTCAGCGCCGCCGCTATCCTGCGCTATCTCAAGCGATTTGACGAGATCGGCGGAGAAAACCATGGCATGATCGTCATCAAAGACGGCAAAAAAGTATTCGAGAGATATTGTTATCCCTATACGTCCGATATGCCGCATACCATGTTCTCGGTCACAAAGTGTCTTGTTTCTACCGCCGTCGGTTTTGCCATCGACGAAAAAAGGCTTCGCCTCGACGATAAGATATTGCCGTATTTTAAAGATTATCCGCATAAGGAGAGTAAAGAATGGGACGAAATGACCGTCGAAAAGCTCCTGCTTATGCGCAGTAATAAAAAGTTCAGCTTTTTGCAGGACATGACCGACGATCATACCGCGATATTCATGCGCAATCCCTTCCGACGTAAGAAGGACTTTTTTTACAGTAATAACGACGCGCACGTATTGGCGCACCTTGTGGAAAAGGTGACGGGAGAACGCCTTGTCGACTATCTTACGCCTCGCTTGTTCGAGCCGCTCGGGATCGAAAAACCGTTTTGGGAGACCAACGCCCTCGGCGTTTGCGTCGGCGGATCCGGCGCTTACCTTACTTGCGACGACCTGAGTAAGATCGCTCTGTGTTATCTTGACGGCGGCAAGTACGGCGGAAAACAGGTGATCCCCGCTTTTTGGGCGGAAGCCGTAGCAAAAAAACAAACTTCTCCCTCCAAAAACTGGGCGGCGGACGGGTTCAGCTATTATTTTTGGTTGGAAAAGAACGGGAGTTATCGTCTGGAAGGACTATTTGGGCAGTTCGGCGTTATCATACCCGAAAAGAAAACGGTCATCGCCGTCATCGGCGCCCACGTCAGCGACGCATTGATCGCAAAGACCATCAACGATTATCTTGTCAAGGATATCTTTTTAAACGAAGACGGACAGAAAGAACTGGAAGCGTATCTTGAAGAAAGGGACAAGCGTTTGCTTCCGCGCGTCGCCGAAAGGAACATTCAAAAAGAGGTCGTCTCTTCCGGCAAGGTTTATAAAAGAAAAGGATGCGTTGTCGAGATCGCTAAAGCGATGACGCGGTTTTCCAACGGTCTTATTCCCAATTCGATCAGCTCTTCCTTTGCCAAGCGTCCGAAAGACAGCATAGACGACCTTTCTTTTACGTTTACCGACGATCGCGCCCGGATAACGTGGAGAGAAGAAAACGAGTTTGTGTCATTCGATTGCGGAATAGCCGGAAAGCCCTTTATTACCGACGTTACTTTGCAGGGTAACGTCTATCACGTATGGAGTTGGGGATACTGGAAGAAAAACGATTTCCACGTCGTCGTCCGTCCGCTCAATACCGTTGCGGAAAAAGAATTTATCTTTTGTTTCGGCAATAAAAAACTCTCTATGAAAACCAAGTGCAATCCCGATTTCCGCGATTTCGTCGTGGCAAACTCCATTGCGAGCGGCGTATTCCCGGATCTTCCCGTCGTTACTCCCGTGCTGGTCGGATTGCTGAAAACCGGACTGATCGTCACCGCGTTGCCGGTCAGATACGAGTTGAAAGGAGTTTCAACTCGTAATTAATTGCACCTTACGCTGTATGTATCGGCGTAAGCCGCCATGAATTGACACGTGGTGTCATGAATTGCAATTGCAGCGGATAAACGTATAATAATAAGATGCTCCTCCGGCCACGTCGAAGGAGCATTATTCGTAACGGAGCATTTTTTTGAATGCGAGGATCCAAGGGGCGTTAGTTCCGATTCATGAAACAAAGCCTCAATTCGCGCCGCTTCAGCGGCAGTTTATTCCGTTATTGCTCGAACGGTAACTCCCTATACAAAATGACTTTCTCTCCGCCGTTTAAGGGCAGACCGATGTCCTCGTTCTGTCGGAGCAAGGTTTCTTCTTCGGTGTTCAGGGCTTTTGCTACGTCCCACAGCGATTCGCCCTTACGGACGATATAAAGACTGATGGCAACGTCGCTCTCTTCTTTTTTTGCCCCCGTTTCGATATCGGATACGACGTCAATCGTTTTTTCGGAAACGCCTTTGACGTTTATTACCGTTTCAAAAACCAATTCGATCTCCGCGCCGCGCGCTTTGTACGCGGCGTTCGTGACGATGATCTCAGCCGTAACGGACGAGTCGCACTTGCTTTCAAGCGGAAGATTCAGCTTGAACGGGAGTTCGACGTTTTGTCCCTTTGTGACGTCTTCGTTCGTCTGATAAAGAACGTCCGCCTGCAAGACGCCTTCCAGATAATAAGAACCGTTATTTGTCGTAACGGAAGCCGAAACGGCAGGGCACAGAATTCCAAACAGCTCGTTTACGCCGCCATCCGGCATAATTTTTCCGGTTATTTTCTCGCGGATGCAACGAGAGCAGAAGCCTTCCGTAACCGCTTCTTTTGAGCGCTTTATTTCGATCTCGTGGGTAGTGGAGAAGGCGTCCGAGACGGTTTCCGTTTCGATAGGCAGACTTATTGCGCCGCAAAAAGAAAGCGACACGTCGCAGATGACGAGCCGTTTGTCCCCGTCTGCTAAAGACAGCTCGGCGCTTTTGACGCACGCGTCGATATCGACGTCCGATTCGGAAGTGATCTTTTCGTCTGCGATCTCGGTGCTGAAGGTATGAGAAAAGAGCTGACCGAAGCATTGTCCGTCGTCCGATTGCGCGAAAATGCGGACGTAAATATCGCCCTCGATGCGGTAGCTTCCGGCATTTGCGAAGACGTTTGAGACGTTGGCTTTCACACAGTAGTCCACGAGGCGTTCCACGTTCATCCTGCTTTCGTCCGTATAAGTCAAAGAAAGACCTCCGGGCGATAAAAGCTCCGTATTCTCGGCGCGGAGCGGGGCCGTCTTGCAGCAGACTCCGGGCAAGCAAGAATTAAGTACGGTCAATTGATTTTCGACAAGATACCATCCGGATATCTCAACCGTCGCTTCATAGTCGTTTCCGCTCTTTTTGGTATCGACCACAACGGCGCTTAGGCATACTTTGGTCGTAGGTTTTATTTTATCGCAGGTCAGCGTTTCTGTTTGTTCCGCTTCTACGATATCGTGCGTAAAAGCGCCGTTTTCGGCGCGTGATACGAGACGAAAGGTAGTTTTCAGGTCGATTTTTATCGCGCCCGTCACCGTTTCGTATCCCAGTATCTTCGTTCTTGCCGAAAAACCGAGGATCTTTTTGTTGTCCGGATCGATAAATTCCGCTCTTTCGCGAAAGAGCGCGCCGCTCAGGATCTCTTTCCGATTGGCCGAGATGTTCGTTTGATTTTCCATGATGATAAGGCCCCCTACGATTGAATTATTACACGATATGCGTTCGTCTGAAAAAATATGACTGAAAAGGGGAAAAAGAGGAATAATAGACGCGGGAGAGTAGTATGAGAGAGATCACGGACGAAATGGAACGCACCATAACGAGAGTCAGGCTCCTTGCCGGATTGCCGCTCAGAATAAGGGTCAACAGAGGTCGGAATAAGATAGAACAGTTCGAGGGGAAAATAGAGAGCGTTTATCCCAAGGTTTTTACCATCCGAAAAGCGGGAGGCGAAATAAGTACGTTCAGCTATTCCGACGTCGTCGCGCGTAACGTCAAGTTTTTTAAAGGATGAAACAGGCGTAGCGAGCGAATCTATTGCTTTACCATACGTTTTATGCTATGATTAAGCATATACGTAGAGGAGGCAATGATGCGGAGAGCGGACAGACCGGAAGACGTCGGCGTGAGTTCGAATGCGATATTCGACTTTTTACGGGAAGTGGAAGAAAGCGGAGCCGAAAACCACGGTCTGATCGTCGTTCGTCACGGCAAGATCGCTTTCGAGGGATACAGATATCCCTATTCTGCCTCGACGCCTCACACGATGTTTTCGGTAACGAAGAGCCTCGTCTCCACCGCAGTGGGTTTTGCCGTAGACGAAGGACTTCTTTCGCTCGATACCCGGATAGAACCTTATTTTTCGGAATACTTTCACGTTAAAAGCAAACGATGGAACCGGGTCACAGTAGAGGCTCTTTTGACGATGCGCAGCGGTAAGGCATTTACCTTTTTACAGGATATGACGGCCGACTATGCAAAGATATTCATGATGTCTCCGTTCAGAGCCAATAATAATTTTTTATACAGCAACAACGACGCTTATATGCTTTCCGCATTGCTTCAAAAGATCACCGGGCAAAGCGTCGTCGATTATCTTACGCCCCGCCTGTTCGAGCCGCTCGGGATCGAAAAACCGTTTTGGGAGACAAATGCTTTCGGCATTTGCATCGGCGGTACGGGGTGCTATCTGACCGTT
The DNA here is from genome assembly GCA_902766325.1 of uncultured Eubacteriales bacterium. GTDB lineage: Bacteria > Bacillota > Clostridia > Christensenellales > DTU072 > CAG-1782. The sequence continues at coordinate 7,350 of CACXDF010000067.1, forward strand.
CGGGATATGGCCAAGATCGGCTGCTGCTACTTAAACGGCGGCAAGTACGAAGGAAAACAGGTGATCCCCGCATTCTGGACGGAAGAAGTCAAAAAGCATCGTACCGACACTATGGAAAAGGGCGCCGGATACGGCTATTATTTTTGGCTCAGAAAGGACTGTTTTATGATGGACGGTATGATGGGACAGTTTTGTATGATCTTTCCCGAAAAAGATGCCGTTGTCGCCATGACCAACTGTTCCGAGTCCGAACGATTTTTATTAAACGTATTCTATAAGCATTATCCCTCGCTTTTCGATCCTGCGGAGGATATGCTGACGGAGTACATGAAAAACAGAGGCGAAAAGGCGATCGCTTCCGCCCGTTCGGAAGAGGAAAAGAATATAGAGGGCGCCGTTTATCGGATCAAAGGCCCGGCTTTGCGTATCGCAAAATTGACAGGTTATCCCATATCCGTCATTCCGCACGCGCTGAACGCCACCGTCGCCCGACGCCCGGAAAGTTCGATGGATCGCGTACGGTTTTCGTTCGATAAAGAAGGTTTGACTCTATCCTGGCAAGAAGGAGAAGACGCCGTAGTCTGTCGTTGCGGTATGAACGGAGAGGCGCTTCTTTCCGAAATCGCTTTGGCAGGTTATCCGTATACCCTTTGGAGTTACGCTTATTGGGATAAGAAAAAGCTTTGCGTCATAATAAAACCGCTCAATACGTTGGCGACTCAACGCTTTATCTTTTCGTTCACGCCCAAGGGTATGAAAATGGAAGTAAAGAGCAAACCCGATTTCGGAAAGTTCTGTTCGGAAAACGCCGTCGCCGGAGGCGCCGTGCCCGATATTCCGTACGTCGCGCCTTTGCTTTGTAAAAATATAGAACAACTTGCGGGTCTGTTTGATATGCCCGTATTGTTTACCAAAGAATAAACCGCATCGTTTTTACTAAGGAGTAAATGATACATGAGTAAATCGAAAAAAGCCGCCGTCGCTGTTGCGATCGTACTTTTGGCCTTGATAGCTTTTTATTTGCTGTTTTTGGTCGTCTGGCAATATTTTTCGGATTTGAAAGGCCCGGGAAGAACGGACGGCGTTCTCGATTCTTCGAAAGGCGAATTCGAGGCCGATCCGGAGATCGAATCGCCGCTCAAATTCAGCAGGGGTGCTTTTAAGATCGCTTTTATTACCGATATTCAAGACGTTTATCCTCTGAATGACACGACGAAAGCCTTTATTATCGAAGTTTTAAAAAGAGAAAGACCCGACCTCGTCGTCCTCGGCGGAGACAACTGCGTCGCGGACTATACCGATCTTCCCGAAGGTAAGAACAAAGATCTGAGCTACGAAGAAAAAGAAGTTTTGACCGAAAAAGTCAAAAACCTGGCTATTAAAGAACTGTGCGATCTGTTCGTTGCGCAAAAGGTTTATTTCACATTGGTTTTCGGCAATCACGACCATGAGCAGGGTATGGACGACGATCATCTTTTGAAGCTTTATCAAAAATACGGCGGAAAGTACTGCCTTGCGTACGATCCCGCGCCCGAACTCACCGGTACGGCTACGCATAATCTTACGATCAAAGATTCGGCCGGGAAAAAGGACGTCTTTAATCTGTGGATGTTCGACAGTAACGAATACGAGGGTGGCGGCGACGGAGCCGTCTGTGCCGATCAGGTGGATTGGTACGTGAAAAAAAATAAATTGCTTGCCGAAAAAAGCGGCGGAGTATTGCCGTCGTTTACCTTCCAACATATTGTCGATCACAACGTGATGGACGCGATCTTTTATCGCGCGCCGTCTTTTGCCGGCAATATCGGCAGAAGAACGAGCGACGCCGTTTATTGGAACTTTTTGAAACGGTACGGTAACTTCAACGGTTTCGTTCACGAACTCGTCTGCTGCGGCTATTACGATCACGGTATGCACGACGCGTTGAAAGAAAGCGGCAAAGTGCTCGCTTGTTTTTCCGGACACGACCATATCTGTAACTATATAACAAACGTCGGAGGGATCGACTATATCAATACGGCGGCCTGTACTTTCCATTCTTATAACGAACTCTTTTTGGTCGGTTGTCGCATAATAGAACTGAATGAAAGCGATCTTTCCGCGTATGCCACGCGCAACGTATTTTTGACCGATTATGCCAAGGAAGAGGGTTGCATCGTCAATTTGCTCGGAGATATCACGCAAAAAGAGGCTATTCGCGCCGAAAGACACCGTAAGATGCTCGGCAAATTGAACGGGGAGGGTTATTAAAATGGTTTCTTATCCTTTTGTTTGTCCTAAGTGTCGTCAAAAACTGACTTTGGAAGGGAAAAGCTATCTTTGTTCCGACGGACACTGCTACGACGTAGCGAAAAGCGGCTACGTCAATCTTGTCCTCGTCAACAATAAGCATTCCGCCGATCCGGGCGACAATAAAGAAATGATCCGCGCCCGCGTTCTCGTTATGGACGCGGGGTATTACGACAGTTTGTCCGACTGTATCGTGGACGTGTTGAGCGATCTTCCGCACAGCGCCGTCCTCGACAGCGGTTGCGGCGTGGGCTCTGTTACCGGCAGGATAAAAGATGCCTTTCCGGATAGCCTTGTGCTCGGTTCCGATATTTCCAAAAACGCCGCCGAAGCCGCCGCGAAAAAATATAAGAACGTACCGTTCTGCGTTGCGTCGGGCAACGATCTTCCTGTCGCAGACCAAAGTCAGGACGCTGTGATTTGTGCTTTCGCGCCCGTTTTCGAGAAAGAATTTTTGCGCGTTCTTCGTCCCGGCGGTATTTTTATTCGCGTCGTACCGGACGTCAAGCACCTTTTCGGATTGAAGAGCATTCTTTATTCCACGCCGCGCCTTAACGAACGCGACACGGACGAACCGACCGGTTTCGAGAAGATCGCCACTCGCTTCGTTGCCGACGACTTTACGGCGAAAGGCGAAGTGGTTTCTTCGCTTATAAAAATGACGCCGTATTATTACCACACAAAGAAAGAAGACCTCGACAGGGTCTTCGCTATGCCGTCCATTGTTACAAATCGGGCGTTTGAGGTCAGAGTTTACAGAAAGAATTAAATCAAAAAAAGTATTGCGATCAAAACGATCGTTACAACGAGCATGGCTGACGAAAGAACAAGCGTTGCTATGCCCGCTTTTTTGTTGACGTTACGGAGCAAACTGACGGAAGCGCAAATTTCGACGATATCGAACAAAAAGAACAACGCTTCGGTAATGATTAAAGCGATATATAAAAACACCGTTCCGACCATATCGGTCATGGGAGAATGAACTCTTTCAAAAGCGATAGAGATAAGCGTCGTTCCGAGTGCGAAACCGAAAGCGCTGGAAACCAAAAAAATGACCGTTAATAATTTTATTGTCGACTTTCCCATCAAGAACTCCTTTTTTTCATCATAGCACAGTTTTTTGTCGGAAACAACTTATTCTTTATCGTTTAGATAGCCTGAATAAGTTGCGAAACGGAAATAATTATGATAACATAATTATGTATGGCAAAAAATATTGAAAAAACCATCGCGACCAACAAAAAGGCCTACCACGACTTCTTTATCGAAGATACGTTCGAGGCGGGTATCGTTTTGACCGGGAGCGAGGTAAAGAGCGCCCGGCTCGGTCAGGTCAACCTCAAAGACAGCTACGCCGTCATAAAAAACGGCGAACTTTTGCTGCTCGGGCTTCATATTACCCCGTACGAAAAGGGCAGTTTTTTCAACCCTGACGCACGTCGCACGCGGAAGCTGCTTATGCATAAAGCCGAGATCCGGAAGTTGAAGCAGAAGACGGAACAAAAGGGGTATACCATCGTCGTGACCAAACTTTATTTCAAACAGGCTCTCCTGAAAGCGGAAGTGGCTCTTGCCAGAGGTAAAGAATTGCACGACAAAAGAGAAACGCTGAAACGCCGTCAGCAGGAAATGGATATCAAACGCGCTTTGGCGCGAGTATAAAACAAAATCAATAACGATCAAATAACATAACGGAGGATATTATGTTCGAAAGAGAAACAAAATGCGTTCAGTCCGGATACAATCCGAAAAGCGGCGAGCCCCGCGTGCTCCCCATCTATCAAAGCACCACGTTCAGCTATGATTCTCCCGAAGATATGGCCGCGCTTTTCGACCTGAAAGCGGAAGGATTCTTTTATACCCGTCTCGGCAACCCGACGGTAGACGCCCTGGAAAAGAAGATCGCCGATCTCGACGGCGGCGTCGGAGCCATGGGTACCGCGAGCGGTATGTCGGCCACCCTTATTACCGTTGCCAATCTTTGTCATGCCGGAGATAACATCATCAGCACGGCCACGGTTTACGGCGGAACCTATAACCTTTTTTCAACCACTATCGCAAAACTCGGCATCGAATGCCGGTTCGTCGATCCGTGCGTCAGCAGGGAAGAATTGGAATCCAAGATCGATGACAAGACCAAACTCTTCTTCTGCGAGACCATCGCTAACTGCGCGATGAACGTCGCCAATTTCGAGATGTTCTCGGACGTGTGCAAAAAGCACGGCGTCGTCTTTGCCGTTGATAACACGCTTGCGACCCCCGTTATTTGCCGTCCGCTCGAGCACGGCGCCAACGTCGTCGTGTACGCTTCCACAAAGTATCTCGACGGACACGCTACCAGCGTAGGCGGTATTATCGTCGACGGCGGAAACTTCAGCTTCCTCGGCAATAAGCGTTATCCCGATTTCAACGAACCGGACGAAAGCTATCACGGTCTCGTCTACGCCAAGGATTGCGGCAAGGCCGGTTTTATCGTTAAGGCACGTGCCCAGTATATGCGCGACTTCGGCGCTCAGATGGCTCCGATGAACGCTTTTCTTACCTTCCTCGGATCGGAAACGCTTCATCTCCGTATGCCGCGTCACAGCGAAAACGCTTTGCTCGTCGCCGAGATGTTAAAGAAAAATTCCAACGTGGAATGGGTAAAATACGCCGGTTTGAAAGATGACGAAAACTATCCGCTCGTTCAAAAGTATTTTGACGGCGGTATGGCTTCGGGCATGGTTACGTTCGGAATCAAGGGAGGCAGAGCGGGAGCGATCCGCTTCCAGAAGGCGCTTCGTTTGTTCCGTATCGTTACGCACATCGCGGACGCGCGCAGTTGCGTTCTGCACCCGGCCAGCACCACCCATCGTCAACTTTCCGATTCCGATCTGAAGGCCTGCGGCATCAGCGACAATCTGATCCGTTTGTCCGTCGGCATCGAGAATCCCAAAGATATCCTTGCCGATCTCGAAAACGCTTTGAAAGAGGCAGAAAAAGGAAATTAAGAAGTAATTCGGTGGCTTTCGATCCTGAAACCGGGGTCGAAAGCCGCCTCCGTACGAGGTAAAATATGCCTATCGTTATTTCAAAAGATATTCCCGCGTTCGACGTATTGAGCAGGGAAAACGTATTCGTCATGAGTTCTGTCCGCGCGCAAACGCAGGATATTCGTCCCATTGAGATTGCCGTCGTCAATTTGATGCCCACCAAGATCGAGACGGAAACGCAACTTATGCGTCTTTTGGCAAATACCCCTTTGCAGGTGAACGTGACGCTCGTGAGGATGGCCACGTATAATTCGACCAACACGTCGCAGGATCATATGGAAAAGTTTTACGTTACTTTCGACGAACTTGCCGGACGTAAGTTCGACGGTATGATCGTGACCGGCGCGCCCGTAGAAAAAATGGAGTTTACCGACGTTAAATACTGGGATGAACTCTGTAAGATCATGGACTACGCCGAAAAGAACGTGACCAGTTCTTTGTTTATTTGCTGGGGGGCGCAAGCCGCCATGAATTACTATTTCGGCGTCGGGAAAAAAGAATTGCCGAAAAAGCTTTTCGGTGTTTTCGATAATCACGTCTGCCAAGAAAACGAACCGCTTTTGCGCGGACTGAACGATACTTTCCGCGTGCCGCACTCCCGATATACCGAGATTAAAAAAGAGGATATGGAAGAAGACGGCCGCATCGTTATTTTAGCCGAGGGCGAAGAATGCGGAGTCAGCATTGCAAAATGCATAGATAACAGACGTTTTTTCTTTTTCGGGCACAGCGAGTACGATCGCGACACTTTGAAAAAAGAATATTTACGCGATAAAGAGAAGGGCTTGGATATCGATCCTCCGAAAAACTATTTTGCGGATGAAAATTTGACGAAGGTCGATTACAGTTGGCGTTCGACGGGCACCTTGCTGTTCAGTAACTGGCTCAACTATTACGTGTACCAGTTGACGCCGTACGATATCGGGAGAATATAATAGTTTGATCGTCAGGAGCGTAACGTTAAAAAACTATCTTTCTTATCAAGATCTGACCGTTGCGTTCGACGGCGGGGTCAACGTGCTCACCGGACAAAACGCCGTCGGAAAGACCAATCTTGCCGAGAGCATTTATTATGCGTCGGTCGGCAAGTCGGCGAGAGGACTGAAGGATAAAGAGCTCCTTCGTTGGGACGGCGATAACAATGCGGAAATACATCTTTCCGTTCAAAAAAAGTACGCTCGCCATACCGTTGATATCGACATCGACAAACAGGGCAAAAAGCGTATTATGATCGACAAGATACCCATTGCGAAAATGGGCGAATTGATGGGGGCGGTTTACGTCGTATATTTTTCTCCGGGAGAAATGCGACTTATTAAGGAGTCCCCGGCCGACAGACGGAGATTTGTCGATATCAGCTTATGTCAGCAGGACAAGACCTATTTTTACGCGCTCGTCCGCTATAATCAGCTCCTCGCGCAAAGGAATAAACTGCTGAAAGAATACTACAATACGGCTTCCTTAAAGCCGATGAGCGATATTATCGTCGAAAAGATGTGCAAAGAGCAGGAATTTATTATCAATAAACGCCGTGCCTTTTTGCAAAAGTTGGCGCCTGTGGCCGACAAAAAGCATTATCTTCTTTCGGGCGGAAAAGAGCGCCTGGAACTGGAATACGAAACGGAAGAGATCGACGAAAACGACGTGCAAGGGTCCTTACGCGCGTTGTATGAAAAGAATTTCGAGAAGGACAGCCGTCTTTCTTATACTACCGTCGGCGTGCACCGCGACGACCTCAAAATCGTGGCGGGAGGGATCGACGTCCGGAAATTCGGTTCTCAAGGACAACAGCGCACGGCGGCTCTCAGTCTGAAACTCGCCGAAGTCGAACTCTTTTATACCGCGAGCGGGGAGTACCCCGTTTTGATATTGGACGACGTCATGAGCGAATTGGACGAACAGCGGCAAAGAGCGCTATTCGCTTCTCTTGCCGGTATACAGACCATCGTTACTTGCACCTCTTTCGACAGAGATATCGCGCCCGGCGCGACCGTATACGAAATAAAAAACAGGATGATAAAAAAATTATGACGAACAGAAAACAAATTCTTGCCGCCGCGCTTGATTTCGACGGAATTTCTCAACAGGAGATCGCCGACATGATCACGATCCCCGCAGACGCCTCGAAAGGAGACTATTGTTTGCCTTGCTTCAAACTCGCGAAAACGCTCCGGAAAAGTCCGGTACAGATCGCGGAAGAAGCGGCGGGCCGTTTGACCTGCCTTCCGCCGCCCTTTAAGAAAGCGGAAGCCGTGAACGGGTATCTTAACTTTTTCGTAGACACGGCGGACTGTGCGAAACAGGTCCTTACCGAGATCGAAAAGAAAGGCGCTTCTTACGGTGACAGCGACGAAGGAGAGGGCAAGACCGTATGTATCGACTATTCTTCCATTAATATTGCCAAGCCCTTCCATATCGGCCATCTTTGCACCACCGTGATCGGCGGCGCGCTGTACCGTATCTATAAAAAACTCGGGTACACCCCCGTAGGAATCAATCACCTCGGCGACTGGGGTACCCAATTCGGTAAGCTGATCGTCGCTTTCAAAAAGTGGTCGAGCGAAGAAGCTCTTCATGAAAAGGGCATGACCGAACTTACGTCCATTTACGTTCGTTTCCACACCGAAGCGGAGACCGATCCCACGCTTGAAGATCAGGCGCGCGCTTGGTTCAAGAAGATCGAAGACGGAGATGAAGAAGCCCTTCGGCTTTATAACCTTTTTAAAGAGATCACTTTGAAAGAAGTCGAAAAGACTTATAAGAGACTGAAGATCAAGTTCGACAGTTATAACGGCGAGGCTTTTTATAACGACAAGATGCAACCTGTTCTGGACGAACTGAAAGAAAAAGGGTTGTTAAAAAAGGACGACGGCGCGGAAATAGTCGACCTATCGGACGACGGTATGCCCCCGTGCTTGCTCGTTAAGGCCGACGGCGCGACTTTATACGCCACGCGCGATCTTGCCGCGGCTTATTATCGCAAGAAGACGTACGACTTTTATAAGAGCTTATACGTCGTCGCTTATCAACAGAATCTTCACTTCCGTCAGGTCTTTAAGGTGCTCGAAAAGCTGGGTAAAGAGTGGGCGAAAGACTGCGTGCACGTCGCATTCGGCATGGTCAGCATGGAGTCCGGCGCCATGAGCACCCGTAAAGGGAAGGTCATCTATCTGGAAGACGTCCTCAATAAAGCCGTGGAAAAAAGTTATGAGATCATCAACGAAAAGAGTCCGCAATTGGAGAATAAAGAAGAGACTGCCGAAATGGTAGGCGTAGGCGCCGTCATCTTCAGCGTCCTGTATAATAATCGTATCAAGGACATCGTTTTTTCTTACGACAAAGTGCTTAATTTCGACGGTGAGACCGGCCCGTACGTGCAGTACACCAACGCGCGCTGTCTCAGTGTCCTCAATAAGGTAGGCAAGTGCGACGCCGTTCCCGATTTTTCGGCCGTGGATAACGCCGAAGGACAAGCCGTTATCGCTCTTTTAGAGCGCTTTCCGTCCGTTTTACGCGAGTCTGTCGAAAAGTACGAGCCATGCTGTATCGGTCGGTTTTTGGTCGATCTGTGCAAGAGTTATAACCGCTTCTATCTCGTCCATCGTATCACGGGCGAAGCGGAACAGGTAAAGAAGGCTCGCGCCATGCTGACAAACGCCGTTCATACCGTGCTGGAAGAGGGACTGCGTCTGATGGGTATCGACGCGCCAAAGAAGATGTAATAAAAACCGCAAAGTAATTCAGAGGTTATTATGATAGAAACGCACACTCATTCCTTTTTTTCCTTCGACGGAAAGGCCGATATCACGGATATGATAAAGAGGGCGCAGGAACTCGGCGTAGAGTATTATTGCGTCACAGATCACTTTGATTATGATTATTCGTTGCTTCCGGAGTATCAGCATATCCGTCAGATCGATCTCCCCGGGTATCTCGCTCGGATGAAAGAATTGAAAAAGGAGTATCCGTTTTTTCATATCGGGTGCGAACTCGGATTCAGTAAGGGAGCCGTTCCGTTATATCAGAAACTTCCGTTTGAAGAATTCGACAGCGTTTTGAATTCCGTTCATACCGTCGGTCCGTACGACGCGTACAACCCGAAATTCTTTGTCGGAAAAGAAAAACATGAAGCCTACAAAATGTATCTGGACGCCATCAGACAGAGCCTTGAGGCGCCTTATCCGTACAATACGGTGACCCATATCGGTTACGTGCGTAAAAACGCCCCTTATGCGGATACGAATCTGTATTACGACGAATTCAAAGAAGAACTGGACGGTATTTTAAAGCGTATCGTAGAACTCGATAAAACGCTTGAGATCAATACGAAATTAGACGGCGACCGATTTATGCCCGAAAAAGAAGTGCTTGAACGTTACTACGCTTTCGGCGGCAGAAAGATATCTTTTGCCAGCGACTCGCACGAGCCGAGTCGTCTCGGACATAATTTTGACAAAGTGGAAAAAATGGCGGCGGAAGTCGGGTTCGATCATTGGACGGTTTTCAAAAAACAAAAGCCGTATTCTATTCCGTTTGGGTCTCGCTGCTAAAGTATTTTATCGCAATCGCGGTATTATCCAGAGTTATTTTATTTTCCAATCTTGCGGGAAGAACTATCTCGGTTACGGCCGTGCCGTTGAGCGCGGACGACGATATCTCCTGCAACGAAGAGTTTTTTCCGACAATAAATTCTTTTAATGCGTCGCACCCCGAGTACGCTTCGGCATAGACGCGTTTTACGCTGTTCGGCAAGACGACCGAATGAAGAGACTTGCAATTCAGAAATGCTTTTTCGTTGACGATCTCTAAGGTGCCCGGTAAAACGACGTTATCCAGTAACAGACATCCGGAGAAGCATCCCTCGTCCAGAGTTATGACGTGATCGGGCAATACGACCGATTCGAGCAGGGGGCAATTAAAGAAAGCGAACACGTCGAGGTTATCCCGCAAATTGCCCGCTTCGAAGATCGCATTTTTCAGTTTTCCGCAGTTTGAAAAAGCGCGCGCGATGCGTAACGTGTAGGTCGATGGAATATAGACGGACGTTATTTCGGAATTGGAGAACGTGCCGTTGATCATTTCTCGAACGGGCAGACCGTTATGCGCGGAAGGCAGGACGATATCTCCCGTAAGACGGGCAACGTCATCTACGCCTAATACGTAATACGGGTTACCGTAGTTATCTGTTTTTTCGGTAAAGATAAAATAAGAATCCGGCGTCGCGTCGGCGGCGTTATTATTCGCCCAGGCGGCGTATAAGGTCATATCTTTCGAGATGACGTAATGCTTGTTCCAGTTGTAATAAGAAGTCGCGTTTTCGTCCGTGCACCAACCGAGGAAAACGTATCCATCCCGCACGGGAGATGCTGTCGGGCGGTAAAAGACGTTTTCTACGGTTCCTTTTTGCGACGGATATGCCTCTCCGCCGCGCGTATCGAAATCGATCGTATATTCGATGACGGTATCGTTATATTCGTATTGCGTATAGACCTTAAGGTCCTCTGTTATATTCGATAGGTATTCCTGCGTCAGGTCGTGCGGAACTTCGTTTTCGTCGTAATAGACCCATTTGGAAGAAACGATAGTCCTTACGTGACCTTCGCGGTCGTTCTGTTGCGCATAAAAAGCCGGTATTTCCGGCACTTCATCCATAGGAATGTGTTCGCCGTCTTTTACGATGCAGGACGTGAGCGTTTTGGTGATGTTCCCGTCTTTCAGAACAAAATAGACGGTGTGGTCGCTCCTTATCGTCTCGATGGTGTATTGTTTATACTTGGAGATATCTTTGTTTTTGACTTTTCCCGTCAGACGAATAATGACCGTATAGGTCTTTTCCGCGCTCAGTTTGACCGTTCTGTTATTCGCGACGGCAATAGAGCGGTTATTTTCGTCGTAGACGTTAACGGTAAGCTGAAGATCGTACGCTTCTCTGTAAGTCTCGAAATCGGTAACGCTGTATTGCAAAGTGTATTCGCCCGCGGGGACGTTTTTGACGTCTTCGGCGACGATCGTCAATTCTTTCGGACCTTTTGTGCAACCGCATAGCGCGATCATACACAATATCAGTAATAAAAACAAGCGCGTCTTTTTCATGATCGGTTTTATTATACAAAAAACAGCGTCAAAAGTAAACCGTTTACGAAAATCAGGATACTTTTTACAGGTTGTTTTCATATCCTTCGTTTTGTATCGAAAGCAACAAAACGCCTCGATGATGTGGACAAAGGGGAATAAATGTGGATAACATTGTATAATTGTGGATAACTGCGCCGTTTTACCCGTGCAAAACGGCGCCTTAGCCCTGAAAAAGGGTTCCCTAACGGTGGATAAAATCATTATTTTTATTTATGCAAACAAATCCTTAAAATTATAAAAAAATAAAACGCACGTTTGACACGCGCGCGTGAACAATGATAAAATAAATAGAACCTTATTTATATTGGAGTTAATATGAAGTACTATCAGCCCGAGAAAGAATGCGCCTCCGTCGAAGAAATTCGCGCATGGCAAAGTGAAAAGCTTGTCAAACAGGTCAAACACGCGTACGATAACGTCCCTTACTATCGCGATCTTATGGATAAACAAGGCGTTAAGCCCGAAGATATCCGTTCGATAGACGATCTGCATAAATTACCTTTTATTTCAAAGTACGATCTTCGCGAAGCCTATCCTTACGGTTTTTTAGCCGTTGACAAGTCAGAAGTCGTACGCATTCACTCTACGAGCGGTACGACGGGCAGAAGAGTGATCGCGTTTTATACTCAACACGATGTCGATCTGTGGGAAGAGTGTTGTGCTCGCGCCATCGTTGCAGCGGGCGGAGACAAAAACGACGTCGTTCAGGTGGCCTATGGGTATGGACTTTTTACCGGCGGCGCAGGTCTGCACGGCGGCTCCCATAAAGTAGGATCTATGACCCTGCCTATGTCCAGCGGCAATACCGAAAGACAGATCCAATTCATGCAGGACTTGGGTTCGACCATTCTTTGCTGTACGCCTTCTTACGCCGCTTACATCGGAGAAGTACTTAAGAATATGGGATTGGAACCCAATAAAGATATCCATCTGAAAGCCGGTATCTTCGGCGCCGAACCGTGGACGGAAGAAATGCGTCGCGGGATCGAAAAGTCGCTCGGTATCAAGGCGTACGACATTTACGGACTGACCGAGATCAGCGGCCCCGGCGTTGCCTTCGAGTGCAGCGAACAAAAGGGGATGCATATCAATGAAGATCATTTTATTGCCGAGATCATCAATCCGGAAACGGGAGAAGTGCTCCCCGAAGGAACGAAGGGCGAATTGGTCTTCACCTGTCTCGATAAAGAAGCATTCCCCATGATCCGTTATCGCACCAGGGATATATGCGTTCTGAAGCGGGAAAAATGTTCTTGCGGCAGAACATTCATAAAGATGGCCAAGCCGATGGGTCGTTCGGACGATATGCTTATTATTCGCGGCGTCAACGTGTTCCCGTCGCAGATCGAGACTGTACTTTTGGAACAAGGTTATCAGCCGAACTATCGTATCGAAGTCGATCGCGTCGACAATAACGATACGCTGGACGTCTTCGTAGAGGTCACTTCGGATGATATTTCGGATACGGTCAAGGATATCACGGTTAAAGAAAAAGAACTGGCTATGGCCATCCGTAACATGATCGGTATCGGCGCAAAGATCCATCTCGTTCCCATCGGTTCTATCGAAAGAAGCGAAGGGAAGGCCAAGAGAGTCATCGACAGAAGAAAACTCATAGACTGAATCGGGAGGTAAATATGAGAATCAAACAAGTATCCGTTATGGTAGAAAACAAATCCGGGAAGCTGGCCGAAGCAACGGGTTTTTTGGCAAGTAAAGACATTAATTTGCGCGCTCTCTCCATCGCCGATACGCAAAATTACGGTATTTTGCGTATCATCGTAGACGATCCCGAAAAGGCGGCGCACCTCTTGCTCGAAGCCGGATATCTGACCAAGATCACCGAAGTGCTTTCCGTCGCCGTGCCCGATTGTCCGGGCGGTATGGACAAGATCGTCCGTAAGTTGTCTGCCGGCGGTATCGGTATCGAATATGCGTACGCTTTCCCCGCGCTCGAACCCGGAACGGCTTATATGATCCTGCGCGTCGATAATAATGATAAGGCGGAAGCTATCCTCAACTCTTAATAATAATCATTATGCAACATTTACGCTTCATACAATACAGAGCCGAAGAACTTGCGTTCCGCAGGAATAACGATATCGGCCCCGAAAAACATAACTTTCAGATCTCGCCGCAGATCAAAGTCGAATTGAAGATAGATAAAGAAAACTACTTTATCATCATGACGGCCAAAGTGGAAAGCACGGAAGAAAAGCCTTCTCCGTTCGACTTCTGCGTCAAACTGTTCGGCCACTTTGTGATCGTCGAAAAAACGGATATCGAGACCCTGCGCCAAGAGGGAAGCAACTTTTTGTATCCATACCTGCGCGCGGCGGTCAGTAATTTGGTCTCGAACGCCAATATGCCTCCGTACTTCTTGCCGATCATCGATATGAGCCTGACTCCCGCC
>CACXDF010000068.1 GCA_902766325.1 uncultured Eubacteriales bacterium
AATAACCGTTCGGACGGGTCTTTTTCAAAGTGTAGGTAACGGAAGGCGTTACGTTCGCCGTAACGGTCGTAACGTCCGTTGTGCTCGTATAGACGACCGCGTTCGTTTCTTTAACGCCGGAGTAGCCGTCGATGGCGGGTACGGAACTATCGGTATAAGAAGTCATGAGGAGAGTCCGCGCGTCCACCGAAGAAAGTACTTCTTCAAGAGAAGAAAGTAAAGAAGAATCGAAAGCGAGTTCGTTGAGAAGATCGCCTGCAAAAGCGTCGCTTGCAACGACCGAATCGGCGCCGAGCGCGACGAAAGACAGCTTTTCACAAGAAGAAAATGCTTCCGCGCCTACGTTTCCGGAAACGGTGACGGAAACGAGATCTTTCGCGCCGAGAAAAGCAAATCTTTCCGCTGTTTTACCTGCTCGGATATTGACGGATTCGATACCGGACGCATTATAAAACGCATAAGCGGCCACGTCGTATGCAAGATCGAGAGCCGAGCCCGGTTCGTCGTAACCTACGATCAGAGTCGCGTCGTTTGTTTGCAATAAGATCAAGCCGTTTTCTTTCGACAAGGCGGACGCGGATACTTCGCCGTTGTAGATGCGCCTGGCGTAAGCGGAGACGTATCCGTTGCTGATTGCGCCCGCTCTGAGCGTAAGAGAAGAACGGTTATCCACTTCCACAAGGGTCAAGCAACCTTTGAAAGCGTCCGCTCCGACGGAAACAAAGGTCGCCGGCAAAAGAAGGTGATTCAGACGATAGCATGACAAAAAGGCCTCTTTACCGACGTCGGTAAGAGCGGTCGATAAGTTAAGCGTCGCCAAAGAAGAGTCGGCCGAGAAGCATCCTTCCGGTACGGACGTAATAAGGGGCGCGTCGAACGACGTTAAAGACGAGCAATCGGCGAAAGCGTACTTGCCCACCGCCGTCAGTTTCGGCAAATCGGCGGAAACGAGGTCGTGACAACCGTCAAAGGCGTGATCCCCGATAAAAGCGAGATCGTTCGCCGTCAGATCGCCGCTGATCCGCGAATCACGGAAAGCGTCTTTTCCGATCGAGAGAGAACAAGAGATCAGATTTGCCAAGGAAGAGACGGAAGAACCGTTATTCAGGATCGTGGTCAAAGGCGCGCCGAAGAAAGCGGATTCTCCGATCGTTTTCGGCAGAGTATCGGTTTTCAAAAAGGCGACGCCGGTATTATGGAAAGCATGATCCGGAACGAGTTCCGTGTCGATGGCGACGGAAGTGAGACCCGGACAATTACAGAAAGAGTATCGTCCGATCGAAGTCAGGTAAGAACCGACCCGGAAGGTCGCGCTCGAACAGTTATAGAATGCGTATTCTCCCACCGAAGTCAGATCGCCGCCGAGGGTGAAAGAAAGGGCGTCTTTGTTGTTGTAAAAAGCGTATTGTCCGATGGAACGGACGACAGGCAACGATACGTCGGTAGGAAGAGACAGATCGTAAAAAGCGTATTCTCCGACCGAAACGAGTCGACTGCCTTCTATGGTCAAGAAGGAAACGGATGGCAACGTGTCTGCGGACGGGCAGAGTAAATAAGCGGGCACGGCCGTTACGTCTTCGCCGATAACGACGGATAAAGCGATACTCTTTGCGCCTAAATTGGCAAAGACGTTGTTGTTCGCCGCGAAGGATCCGCAGGATACGGCGTCGAAGCGCAATAAAGAGACGTTTTCGGTATGAGCGAAAGCGTACTTACCGATCATTTTGATTTGTTTGGGAACGTATACGGAAGTCAGCGCGGAAAAACCGTAAAAAGCGTACGCGCCGATCGAAGTAACGCCGTCGCCGAACGTGACGTCGGTGATCGTGTGAGAATAAGCGTGATAAGGCGGGAGGGTTTGCGCGGTATAATCGGCCATAGAGCCTTTACCGCGAATGGTCAGCGTCGTGCCGCTCAGGTAGGCTATGACGTCGTTCGCGCCGCCGGAGACGTCCCAATAGGCGGTATAGGCCACTTTATCCGCATTGCACAGAGAGCAGGAACCTTCGTTGAAGGTATGCTCTTCGCGAGCGCTGTAACCGCAAACGGAACAAACGGCAAGGTGATGCATACCGTTTTGTTCGTCCGTATAAGTAAAGGAGTGGCTATCTTCCAAAAGTTCTTCTCCGCAAACAGAACAGGCGTATCTGTGAAGAGAAGGAGTATAGGTGTACGCGTAAGAATGGAGCGCGTAGCCGTCCGCCGCGTCGAAGAAGTATTCTTCCGAAAGACCTCCGCAGACAGAACATACTTTATAATAGGTTGCGTATGCGGCGCAAGTGGCAGCCGTGCGCAGATTGGTTTCGCCGACGATCTCTTCGTAGTCGTGTCCCGCCGCGGGTAATAAAGCGTATCCGTAAGCGGCGAGGGGGCTCGCTTCCGTAGCGTAAGGCGACAGCCAAAACGCGTTGGCGCGTACGCCTTGCGCTTGCGCGTAGTCCGTTGAGGATAAAGAAAGCGCTTCGTTATAGACGCCCTCGCCGAGGAAACCGTATTCGGCGTTTTCCACGTCGGCGTTCGACAGTAAAAAGATTCCCGTGTCTTTAAACGACGCTTTTTCTTCTTCGGAGAAAGCGACGGTAAAGAATTCGCCGTTCAGATATTCTTTTAAGGTGCAGTCGTCCCAAACTGCGGGCGAAGCGCCGAGTGCCTGCGCGTCTATGATACTGTCGGAGAACAGAAGAAGACCGTTGTCGGCAGAAAGAACTTTCCAAAGGAGTTTTTCGTATTTGAACCAGTAGACCGTACCCGCCGTATAGCCGTTATCGTCCACGAAGGAGGAATCGGCGCCGGGTCGACCGGAGAGTCGGGAGGGGCGGTAGGCGGTAAAATACAAGCCTCTGTACTTTTCGCCTTCGTGCGTTACGTCGATATACCAGGAATAAGGATCGTTTTTGCAATAGGAGGCAGAATGCCAGTCGGCAGAGTCGTTTGCGGTCGGCAGATCGCCGGCAAGCGCGAGTAGCGCGTTCGTTAAAACCGGATCGATAATGCGGACCGCGGGGAAAGAGCCGAAATAAACGTGATCGCCGCTGCCTTCCACGGGCGCGCCGGAAAGGAGAGATAAAGCGGGAGCAACGCCTACGGCGGCGGACTCGGGCGAAGCAAAGAAGGCTCCCGTCTCGACCTTTCCGCAAGAGGAACAGACGATGGTAGCCGATCCGTTTTTGTCGCAGGATGACAGCGTGATCTCCGACAGACGGAAGTCGTGCTTGGCGGGGATAACGACGGAATGCGTATGTCCGCATACGCTACAGGAGTACGTAGAAGAACCGTTTTGCGAACAAGTCGCCTCGATGGTAACGGGTGCGCCATACAAGTGCGACCCGGTCTCGTGCCTGCGACCGCACACGTTGCAGTAACTGACGTGCTCCGTGTCGGAGACGCTTTTGATAACGACGTTGTGAGAAGCGGACGTTCCGCAAACGGAGCAGGTATGCTTGTCTCCGTCGGTAGGAACGAAGGAGTGAGGCCCGTAAAGTGTCGTTTCCGTCGTTACCGTATAGCCGCAATCGCGGCAACGCGACTGAATGACGGTCAAGTGTTTACAGTCGGAGCCGGGTATGGTCACTTCTTCAAGATCGTGTTCCGTCGGGGAAACGACGTTGTATTTTTCTTTATATTCTCCGCAAATGGTACAAGTAGCTTCGTCGTATCCTTCGGAAACGCAGGTCGGATCGACGTGAACGGCTTTGCCGAGTTTATGCTTGCCGTACGTGCCTTGTTCAATGATCTGATCGCCGCAGATCGAGCAGGTCTTGACGATGGTGTAACCGATCGTTTTGCAGTCGCCCGCCACGGTACGATTCGTGTTCCGATAAGAGTGGGAGCCGTATTCCGCGTCGTATTTGGTGGAAATGACGTTTTTACAAACGGTACAGTAGGTCTCGGTATAGCCGTAGGCCATACAGGAGCCGTCGATATGTCGGGTCGCCTCGACGTGCGCGCCGTATTCTCCTTCGTAGATCGTGTAAGAGTTGTTGCACTTTGCGCATGTGTATACGGTATGCGCCCGCGTTTGGCAGGTCGCCTCGAAAAAGACCCCTTCGTCGTATTCGTGCTCGCAGTTTTCGGTGTCTCCGCCGAGGACCTCAGGAGTGGGTACCTCTACGGGTTTATATTCGTTACACGCGAAAAGAACGCCGATCGAAAGAATGGCGAGCAATCCGACAAGAAAAAATAAAAACAGTTTCTTTTTCATAGCCACTAACGCCCACGCCCGCGCGCGTATAGCGCGCCGCGAACATAATATTTTATTATATAATATCATAAAGTATCAAACGCCGTCAATATCGATTTTTTTATTTTTAAGAGAGAAGAAAAGATTAAGAAAAGAGCGAAAAAAGATTTTAAGGTAAAACGCTTGCAAAAAAGAAAAAAACAGTATAAAATAGAGGCGATTTTCGGGGTGTAGCGCAGTTTGGTAGCGCGCATGGTTCGGGACCATGAGGCCGCTGGTTCAAGTCCAGTCACTCCGACCAAAAAATAAACAGGACGTTTGTTCCTGTTTATTTTTTTATTGCGGCCGAATGGTCCCGAAGGGAAGACAGGGGCGCCCCGTATCGCCGGTGCGATATGGGGAGAGGAGGAACGGAGAAAAAACGTCCGTTCCAAACGAAGTGCGGAACGTACGGAAAAGCGACAGTTCCGACGAGAGGCCGCCGGTTCAAGTCCAGTCACTCCGACCA
>CACXDF010000069.1 GCA_902766325.1 uncultured Eubacteriales bacterium
GAACTGACCGACGACAAGATCGGCGCGACCATCGAATATATGAAGGAGATCGGCAATAAGAACGTCGTTATCCCCGGCGCTCCGATCGGCAATAAGGCGCAACAGGACGCGACGCTCGCTCGTATCAACGTCGTTCAACCGATTTTGGAGAAAGAAGGTCTTACGCTGTCTTTCCATAATCACTCGCATGAATTTGCCAAAAAGCTGTTTACGCCCGTGTTCTATCCTCGTTTGACGGGAGAAACATCCTGCTGTCTCGAGGTGGATACCTTCTGGGCGTTCAACGCCGGCATCGACCCTGTCGAGCATATCGAAAAGTATGCCGCTCGCATCCATCTGATCCACCTGAAAGACGGTTTTAAGAAAAAGCGTTTCAAGCCGGCGCAGGGTATGAGCCTCGGCTCGGGCGAAGCCCCCGTTGAAGCGGTGGTCAACAAGGCGATCGAGCTTGGATTCGGTATCGTCGTGGAGAGCGAAACGCAAAAGCCGGACGGCATTTCCGAAGTCAAACGCTGTATCGACTATCTCAAGTCGCTCAATAAGTAAAAAACGCAATTAAAAAGCGCCTTTCCGAGAGGAAAGGCTTTTTTTTAGATAAGCGTTAAGCAGCCGCATGCGATTTTTCGTTTACGGCTCTCTTTGTTTTCGTGTCGTACGTCGGAATTGCGGATTTATTACTTCATTGACAGAATAAGTTATGCGTGATATGATTATAAAAAACGGAGGTGCGATATGCCGAGAGGTTTTTTCGGCCGTCGGGACGGTGTGAGAAACAGCGCGAGCGAGTTGGAAGGGTGCTTAGGCATCAAGATCGGGAACGCCGGTTGTTCTTTGGGATGCGTCGTTCTTTTCGGGATCGTCGCGATCGTGGCGACGGTCGTCGTATTATTATTGAAGTTTAAATTTCATCTTTTTTAAGAATAATCTTTTTGAGGCGAAAAAAAAGTGACGACGGAAGAGCGTTTAGAGTCCAACGTGAGATATTATTGTCGTAAGTTTCCCGCGCGGTTTGACCGGGCGAAGGGTTGTTATTTATTTGCGGGGGATAAAAGTTATCTCGATTTCTTTTCCGGAGCGGGCGCGCTCAATTACGGTCACAATAACGAATCGATCAAACAAAAATTGATCGAATATATCCAAAACGACGGTATTATCCAGTCGCTCGATTTGGACACCGTCGCAACGGAAAATTTTTTGCGTTCTTTTTCCGAAATTGTCCTTCAGCCGCGCGAGCTTGATTATAAAATAATGTTCTGCGGACCGACGGGGACTAACGCCGTTGAGGCGGCGCTTAAGCTCGCAAAAAAGGTTACCGGACGAAACGGCGTCGTCGCTTTTTCCGGTTCTTTCCATGGTATGACCGCCGGGAGCATGGCTGTAAGCTGGTCTCGTTACAAGCAGCTTCAAGGGGCTGATTTCGACGTGACTTTCGCACCGTATCCGTTTAGTCCGGACGACGCATCCGATTCTTTAGGGTATCTGAAAAACGCTTTTTCGGATGACAAATCAGGCAAACAACGTCCTGCGGCTGTCATTTTGGAAACGGTACAGGCGGAAGGCGGCGTGATAGTCTCGGACAGCAAGTGGCTCTTTGACTTAGCTTCGCTTTGCAAAGAATACGGCGTCCTTCTTATTGTCGACGACGTACAAGTCGGATGCGGTCGGACGGGCAACTTTTTTTCGTTCGAGCGGGCGGGGATCGTCCCCGATATAGTGGCTTTGGCTAAGTCGATCGGCGGATACGGCCTGCCGCTGTCTCTTCTTTTATTCAAGCCCGGTTGCGACCTTTGGAGACCGGGTGAACATAACGGCACTTTCCGTGCGACTCAACTTTCCGTAGTCGCCGCGACGGCGGCTCTTGAATATTATAAAAACGACGATCTTATGAAAAAAGTGCGAGAAGATTGCCTTTTTATCGAACGTTTTTTCGACGAAGAGATCGCGCCTGTCGATCCGAGGATATCCCGTCGCGGGATCGGTCTCATTCACGGACTTGATTTTTCCGCGGTAGGCGAAGGCGTTGCCGAACGGGTAAGAGCGGAATGCTTTTTACGCGGGCTTGTGATCGAAACGTCCGGAAGAAGATCGAGCGTTCTTAAATTATTACCGCCTCTCGTCATCGAAAAAGAGGAATTAAGACGCGGACTTACGATCATTCGCGATTCGATTAAACAGATACTTATCGGGTAGTTTCCCGTATAATTTTGCTATTGCAAAAATATTGATTTTATATTAGAATATACGTACAAAACCAAAGGAGAAAAGGGATGGAAAGAACACGTTGGTATAAGGACGCGGTGATCTATCAGATATATCCGCGTAGTTTTTGCGACAGTAACGGCGACGGTATCGGCGATATCCGCGGTATCATCAGCAAACTCGATTATTTAAAAGAGCTGGGTGTGACCTGCGTATGGCTCTCGCCTTGCTATAAGTCACCCAACGACGATAACGGTTACGATATCAGCAACTACCGCGATATCATGGACGAATTCGGCACGCTCGAGGACTGGCAGGAAATGGTGGACGGAATGCACGCGCGCGGCATCAAGCTCGTGATGGATCTTGTCGTTAACCATACCAGTGACGAACACGAATGGTTCAAGCAGTCCCGCTCTTCGAAGGATAACCCATATCGCGATTATTATTTCTGGCGGAAAGGTCGCGGCAAGGACGGCAAGAAACCCCCGAATAACTGGTCTTCCCGTTTTTCCGGATCGGCGTGGGAGTATGACGAGACGACGGGTGAGTTTTATTTGCATTTATTCAGTAAAAAACAGCCCGACCTCAACTGGGATAACCCCAAGGTCAGACAGGAAGTAGCCGACATTTGCAATTATTGGTTCGAGAAGGGCGTCGACGGCTTCCGTTGCGACGTTATTATTTATATTTCCAAAGAAGCGGGATTACCGAACGGAAAGTTCAATCCCATGCTTTGCGGCGACGAACATTTTGTGATCGGTCCGCATTATCACGAATACATTCACGAATTGTACGAAAAGAGTTGGTCCAAGTACGACTGCATGACGGTCGGCGAAGGACAGGGGATCAAGCGTAAGGATGCCGAATCGATGGTCGCGGAAGACAGAGAAGAATTGGATTGTATCTTCACGTTCGAGCATCAGGAGTGCGACGCCGTATTGACCGCCGTGCCGCGTCCGTTTAAGCTGTCGAGATTGAAGAAAATTTTGAACAATTGGCAGCATCTGCCGGATAACTGCTGGAACAGTCTTTTCCTGGAAAATCACGACTATTCCCGCTCTCTGCCGCGTTTCGGCAAAGTCGAATATCGTAAACAGGTGGCAAAGATGCTGGCTATCGTTATGCAATGCCAAAAAGGTACGCCGTACGTATATCAGGGCGAAGAGATCGGTATGTCCAATATCGAAGGGCTGGACAGAAAGGACTATAAAGATATCGTTTCCATCAATATCTACGACCTTGCCAAAAAGATATTCCCGCCTCTTGTTCCCGTCGTTCGTTGGGCGCTCAGAAAGCGCGCCCGCGATAACGCGCGTACGCCTATGCAGTGGTCTGCCGCCGAGAACGCCGGTTTTACTACCGGCACGCCGTGGATGATGGTCAACCCCAACTACACCGAAGTCAACGTCGAGCAGCAACAGGGCGATCCCGATTCTATTTTGAACTTTTATAAAAAGATGATCGCTTACAGAAAGGGTAACGAAGTGATCCGTTACGGCACCTTCGAAGAATACTATCCGAAGAGTGAAAAGATATTCTGCTACGAAAGAAATTATAACGGAAAGCGCCTCTTTATCGTGGCCAGTTTTTCCGATAAAAACGTCTCTTTCAAAGTGCCGAAAGGATATGCGTTCAAGAGCAGTAAGCTCGTCCTGAATAACTATGACGATGCGCCGGTCGCTCTGTCTTCGTACGTTTTGCGTCCCTACGAAGCCGTCGTATACGAAGTGGAATAAGTAGATTTTTAAACATAAAAAGGTATAAAAAAAGACTTGTCGGAACGGACAAGTCTTTTTTATTCGGATCGGTAATAATTATTTTTCTTCCACCTTGCCGGAAGAGATCAGATCGACCAGTTTTTCGCCGTCGATCTTGCCGATGAGTTTTCCGCCGGCTTTCTTTTCGGCGTTATTCTTATCGTTATCGTTTTGCAAGATGTGATAGTACGGGAGCGCGCCGTCGCCGACGTCGGAGTTGAGATAGAAGACGGCTTTTGCGGCGGTAGTATCGTTCGCTTCGTAGTAGTACAGGTCGCTCACCTCGTAGGTGGTGTAGGACGAATTGTAATTGAAGTAGTAGAACACGGCTACGTTTTCGATGGCGATCTTATATTCGCCGTTTACTTTGTTGAACAACTTGATGTAGTTGAGCGCCGTATAAGTCTTGCTGTCGATGGAAGGAGAAGTGGTGAAATAAGCGTATACCTCGTTCTCGTTTTCGTATACGTCTACGATCGCGGTCGCGCCGTTTACGGTATAAGAAGCAAAAGCTCCGTTTTCATCGGTGGGATCGGGATTGGCCATACGCTTGGCGACGCCGTTGGAGAACGTGTCGTAGATGTCAAACTTTTTGTCGTGGTAGGCTAAGATCAAATTGCCGTTTCCGAGGCAATAAAAGTTATCGTACGTGGTCGTTTCGGTTTCGGAAGTCATACGAAATTCGGAACTGCTGTCATAAACGGGGTTGGCCTTGGGGAAAGAACAGAGATAATATCCGTTTTCGAGGTTGTTGGTGCTATTGTCGTCTTTGGTGTAGAACAGCCAGACAGAACTGTCGGTTTCACGGATGGCCTTAATGGTCGTCGTGAAGAGGAGACCGTTTCTGTTGTAGATCTCGGAAGACAACAAGAGAGAGGTCTTTCCGGTCCGGAAGTCGAACAACTTAACGAGATAGTCGGATGACGCATCCGTTTTGCGATCGTGATTATAAGTGGTATAGACGACGTAGTTTTCCGAGAAGTTATAGGCGATGACGTGATTGCTTTCGATGGTAACGTCGGTCATATCGTCGAGTTTGATGGCCATTAAACGGTTGTTGCTTTCTTCGTCTTTGGAAGTATAAACGAGATAGTTGCCGGAAACGCGGAAGACGGTGGAGTTGTCGGAAAACTCTTTTAAAGTCTCCGTCCCGGTACCGTCTATCTTCGTGCGCATCAAAACGCCTTCGTTCGTCTTATATTCGCGCTTGCCGTTTTTATCGACGCTGGTGGTATGATAGTAGATATAACCGTTTGCGATATAGATACCGCCGTTGGTCGTGTCTCCGCCGTAGACGTTTTTCGGAACGACGACCCGGAAAGAGTCGTAATCGAGAGCAAGACCGTCCTGGCCTTTTTTGATCTCTACGCGGCAGATAGCGCCGGTTTTGACGTCGCCGAAAGTGTTAAGCGCGGCTTCGCCGGCATAACCGTTGATAAAATACAAATAATTCCCGTACTGTACCGCTACGCCGCCGTTGGAAGTGACCTTGGGAAACGTCGCGTCCGTTTGGACGGCGTCCCATTTGGTATTCTCCGTGCATGCCGCAAAAAGGCAACATACCATCAGGACTAATGCGAGGATAAGTACGATCTTGTTACTTTTTTTCATAAGCCTCTCCGATTATAATAGGATAAACAGTAGTATTATAAACTATTCTCGTCCGAAAATCAATCTATTTTTAAAATTTAATAATATACGCGAAAATCAGTACAGTCCGTCGACGGAGACTTCGCCGCATTCGATCAATTCTTGCCCGCCGTCTTTGTAACGGACGAGCAGACGGCACCTGTCGTCCAGACCGAGAACGACGGCTTCCTTTTTTTGCCCGTCTCGAAGGAGAGACACCGCTTTTCCGCATATGATCGAGCGCATGACGTAGCGATCGTAGCAGTCTTCGCCGAGGAGGCGCAAATATCGTTCGATAAGATCCGCCGTCAATTCTTCGAGGCAATCCTTTTTCGCGGTGAAGACCGTGCCCGCTTTGCTTTCGAGTTCTTCCGGAAAGCCGTCTTTCGGAGGAAAGAGATTGACGCCGATACCGACGACGGCATAGGATAACTTGCCGCTATCGTCGAAAGCGCCTTCGGCCAGGATCCCGCAGACTTTTTTGTCGGCGACGAGGACGTCGTTGACCCACTTGACGGAGGCTTCTCTTCCGCTGAAAAGTTCTACGGTCTCGCAAACGGCCACGGCCGCCGTGGTGGTCAAAAGGTATATGTCCTCCGGCGCGAGATCGGGACGAAGCAAAAAGCTGATATAGAGTCCGCAATCTTCCGGCGAAAAAAATCCTCTCCCCATTCTTCCTCTTCCGGCAGTCTGCGTCCCGGCGATGAAGACGCCTTCTTTTTCGCCGCGTTCGGCGTATTCCTTCGCGACGAGATTCGTGGAAGGTAAAGTCCTGAAATAATGTATTTGGGGTACCGTATCCGGAAGTAAAGAAGCCAGTTTGTCGCAGTTCATAACGTATCCATTTTGTAAAGTTCTTGCAAAACAAGCACGTCCGAGTCTACCGAGAAGCGCACTTTGAAACCGGACTTCTCAAAGGAATAGACCCTGGACGGATCGTTTTGATAAGAGGGACGCGGGTCTTGTTCGAGAATAGAAAAAATCACTTCCCGTTCCTTTTTATCGAGTTTTCCGGTAAGACCGTTGGGGTCGGTCACCGTCAGTTTCTTTTCTTTGACCGCCTCGGCAAAACCGTTTTTCGCGTCGGGATGACTGTCGCAAAAAGACAGGTAAGGTTTGATATCGAAGATGGGCGTGCCGTTCATAAGGTCGGCTCCGCGCACCAGAAGAACGCGGCCGTCCTTTTCGGTGTCTTTAACGCCGTCCAGTTGCACGCAGGACAGTCCGATCCGATTGGGTCTGTTGGGAGAACGCGTGGCGAAGACGCCGACACGCTTATTCCCGCCCAGTCGGGGAGGACGGACGGTAGGCGTCCAGGCGCCGACGTCGCCTTCCGAAAAGTACCATAAAAGCCATAAATGGCTGAATCCCTCGATCCCTTTCAACGCGGACGGATCGCGGTAAGGCTTTTCAAAAACGATTTCGGACAGATCGCCGCCGTCCAGACCGCTTTGACGGGGAATACCGAATTTTCCGGTGTACCCGTTCCTGATTTTTGC
>CACXDF010000070.1 GCA_902766325.1 uncultured Eubacteriales bacterium
CGCGTCGCCTATCTGCGCGATCTTACCCATCGTTTCAAGGCATATTTTCATATTTTGACCGTTAAAATTTTCAACTTCGCAAGCAAGCATTTCCAGATTACGTTTTGCCGCGGCTACCGCTTCCGCTCTTTCGACCTTACCTTGCGTCGCCGGATGAACGACCACTCTGTCGCCGCCCATAATCGTGACTTTTTTCATACTGTTTAATACGTACATGATACTTTTTGCTATCATTTCCGGATCCGGGTTGGAAAAATTAATGTAATAAGGCGCATGCACGGTCAATTCCACGCCCGCTTCGGTAAAAGCCCGATTGAGTTCTTCGCAACTTTTATCGCTGATATTGATACCTCTACCGAAAGAATACTCGAAAACGTCGATTCTCCTTTCGGCGCACCACTTGGCCGCTTGCGCCGTGGTCGTATATCCTTCGTCGTAAAAACTGTTACTGTTCCCCGCTACTCCGAATTTTATCATACGTTATTTCCTCCGTTTGTTTGATATCCGAACAAATCTGAATTTTAAGTTCGTCCGCATCGTTATATTTTTTGATCTCGCGCAGAAATGCGATCGGCATAACGGAAATAAATTTTCCGTACAAATTGCCGGAATAATCGATAATATGAGCTTCTACATTGCATTTATTATCGTTAAATGTGGGATGATCGCCGATATTGACGACTGCGGCGTATTCTTTGCCGTCGATGGAGACTTTGGCGGCGTAAACGCCGAACCTCGGCAAAAGTTTGTTATGCGACGGAAGCAGATTAACGGTCGGAAGGCCCATTTCTCTTCCGGCTTTTCGACCTTCTTCCACTATACCGGAAATAAAATACGGCGCCGATAAATACTTATTCGATTCATTGATTTCCCCTCTTGAGATCATATCTCTGATAGCGGTAGTAGAAACCTTATTACCACTGACAAAAAGTATATCGACCACGAAAACGGGAGCGTCTATCAATCGCTTTAAGCAATCTGCGTCTCCGGATGCATTTTTACCGAACCGATAATCCGCTCCGACGAAAACGGCGGCAGGATCGAGTTCGTTGATCTTTTTGCAAAAGCTCTCTTTCGACTGAGAAAGGAAATCGCCGTCGCATGGGAAAACGATTATTTCATCGACGCCGATATTCTTCAAAATAATCTGTCTTTCGCGCAGTAAAAACACTTCTTTTTCTTCACGCCCGACCGAGGACAAAAACCCGTCTTCAAAAGTACATACGGATAAAGTAAGACCGCGTTCGCGCGCAAAAGAAAGCGCCGAATCGATCAATTTTTTATGACCGAGATGAATACTGTCGAAATAGCCGAGGGCGATCACGGGTCTATTCATAACAACCTCGTTTTTATTTTTAACGCGCCGTTTTCATCGGCTTCACCGATACCGACCAGCGTTCCGTCGTTTAAATAGATCCGTTGAGCGCCGATGACGTCGGATTCGATGGCGACGCCGTTTAAGAGACATAATTCTTTTTCATTAAGTACTTTTTTTGGTAATTCTTTTATTGCGGCTTCAATCGGAATGACATATTTCTCGAACGAATCCTGCGCTGATAATAAATCTTTTTCCGAACAACTGTTTTCCAAACGGAACATACCGCTTTGTTCCCGACAAAGATAGCTCATAACGGCGGCGGATCCGACCGCATTTCCGAGATCTCGGGCAAGAGAACGAATATATGTTCCGCTACCGCATTCGATAAGAAATTCATAGCAATCGTCATCGACCTGCGAAAGCAGAGAAAAAGAATAAATTTCGACTTCTTTACCCTGCAAAGTAAAATCTTTTCCTTTTCGAGCAAGGTCGTACGCTCTTACGCCTCCTACGTTTTTAGCGCTATAGTTAGGCGGAATTTGAATGATTTTGCCTAAAAACGACGGCAAAACCGACTCGATTATATCTTTCGTTACCGCTTCGCCGTCAAAAGGAACAAGGGGCGTGCCGAGGTCCAAACTATCGCTTGTCTTACCGAAAACAAATCGCGCTCGATAAATTTTCTTTTTATCGAGCATAAAATCAAAAAGCCGGGTCGCTCTTCCGAGCGCAACGGGCAAAACGCCGCAAGCCAGAGGATCAAGCGTACCGAGGTGCCCGACTTTGGTATCGATCCTATTTTCACGCAATACTTTTTTTACGGCAAAAAGAGCTTTATTAGAGCTCTCTCCGGACGGTTTATTTAAATTTAAAAAACCACTAAACATATTGCAATTTGCTTTTGGCAACGGCGAGCAAACTGTCGAAAACATCCTCGAACTTACCGCTCAACCGACAACCGGATGCATTAAAGTGTCCTCCTCCGCCGAAGGCTTCGGCGCACGCGCGAGCGCTTACTCCGCCTTTAGAACGGAAACTGACCTTAAACCTGTCCGTTCCGCATTCGGAAATGGAAATGGCGAGCAAAACGGAAGTGATGTTCTGCACTTCGTTTATGATCCCATCGGTATCCTTTTCTTTCGTTCCGGTATCCAAAAAATCCTTTTGGCGGAAAACGATGACGGCGAGCTTATTATCAACGAAAAACCTTGTTTCGTTTAATACTCTGATCTTTAGACGGTATACGTTATAGTCAATAAACTTTGTCAAACGACGTGTGATATCGGAAAAATCGATATCATACGTTAACAGTTCCGCGGCGATCGAAAAAGTTTCTTCGGAAGTAGACTCGAACGTAAAGTTTCCGCAGTCCGTGACTATACCGGCGTACAGTAAGGAAGCGATATCCTTATCGACGGCATTCTTATCGTACCGGCACATGATCTTATAGATGATCTGCGCCGCGCTGCTTGCTTTCTCTTCGCGTACCGTTACGTCGGCAAAGTCCGAATACGTCTCGTGATGATCGATAACAAGACTCTTTTCGCCTTTATAAAAAAGCGGCAGAGCAAGGTCGCCTATTCTTCCCGTTTCTCCGAGGTCGACCGCGACGGATAAATCGAAAGTCCGTTTATCGCATTTATTGAGCAAAGATACGTTCGGTAAAAACTTGACGCGTTCCGGGATCATGGATATCGTTTTGGTATCCGGAGTGAAAACGTATGCTTTTTTGCCCTTATTCCTTAAAAAAGAAGCCAAAGCAAGCGCGCTTCCGATGCAGTCCGGATCGGGATTGATATGCATAAACACGGCTATCGTTTCCGCTCCTTCAAATAGAGCGATCGCTTCGGAATAATTATTGTTGTTCATCTTCATGCAATTTTTTTATCAGTCTGTCGATCTTATCGCCGTTTTCAATGGAATGATCCGCGATAAATGTGATATGAGGGACAAGCCGTATTTTCATCTTATCGAAAAGCAAACCGCGAATATAAGCGGACGCATTATTGAGAGCGGCTATAGCCCCCTTTTCCATCGACTTATCCATAACGCTGACGTAGGCTTTGGCTGTCTTCAGATCTTTAGAAGTCGACACGGCCGAAACGCATACGATAGTACATAGGCGGGGGTCCTTCAACTCCCGCGCTATGATCTCGTTAAGTAATTTACGGATCTCATCGTCGACACGTTCCTGACGAGGCATTATTTTTTCTCCTCCAGCATATACGCTTCGATAACGTCATTCTCGTGAATATCGTTATAATTGGTCAATCCGATACCGCAGTCGTATCCTTCCACGACTTCCTTTACGTCGTCTTTTACTCGGCGCAAAGATGCGATGGAGGTTTCGCAAATAACGACGTTATCGCGAAGCAGACGTACTTTTGCGTTTCTGGTGATCTTACCTTCTTTGACCATACATCCGGCGATAGTGCCGACGCTGGAAATACGGAAAAGCTGTCTGACTTCGGCGCGACCGAGGTGTACTTCGACGAATACCGGCGCAAGCATACCTTTAATGGCTTTTTCAACGTCGTCGATCGCATCGTAAATAACGCGGTAAAGACGAATATCGACGCCGGACTTTTCCGCCATATTTTTGGCGTTGGTGTCGGGACGGATATTAAACCCTATTATGATCGCGTTGGTCGTATCGGCTAAGCTGACGTCCGACTCGTTGATAGCGCCGACGCCGCTGTGGACGACGTGAACTTTGACTTCGTTATTACTGAGACGCAGGAGCGAAGCCTTGACCGCTTCTACGCTGCCCTGCACGTCCGCTTTTAGGATCAGGTTAAGATCTTTTAATTTGCCCTCTTCTATTCTGGAGAAGACGTCTTCGAGCGAAGTCTTACGGGCTTTTAGTTTTTCGATCTTTTCTTTGGCTTTTCTTTCCTCAACGACCTGACGAGACAGTTTTTCGTCTACGACGACCATCATCTGATCTCCGGCGTTTGGTACTTCTTGCAAACCGAGGACGGATACGGGCATACTCGGCGTCGCGGAAGAAACCGGACGTCCCTTATCGTCAAACATGGCGCGGACTCTGCCGACCGCCATACCGGCTACGATGAAGTCACCCGTATGCAAGGTACCGTTCTGGACCAAAACGGTCGCGACGGGACCCTTTCCTTTGTCCAAACGCGCTTCAATGATGGTACCGTGCGCGCTTCTGTTGGGATTGGCTTTCAATTCCTGCATTTCGGCAACCATCAAAATAACGTCCAAAAGTTGGTCGATATTCTGACCCGTCTTCGCGCTTACGCGGACTGCGGGCACGTCGCCGTTCCATTCGTCGACGAGAACGTCGTTTTCGGCAAGCTGTTGCAAAACTTTATCGGGATTGGCCGTAGGTTTATCCATTTTATTGATGGCAACGATCATTTGTACGCCGGCCGCCTTGGCATGGTGGATAGCTTCGATCGTTTGCGGCATGATACCGTCGTCCGCCGCGACTACGATGACCGCGATGTCGGTTATATTCGCGCCGCGAGCACGCATTGCGGTAAAGGCTTCGTGACCGGGAGTATCCAAAAACGTAATGTTTTTCTTTTCTCCGTTATCCCCGTGGACCTGAATGGTGTACGCGCCGATATGTTGCGTAATACCGCCCGCTTCGCCGGAAGCAACGTGAGATTTACGGATATAGTCGAGAATAGACGTCTTGCCGTGGTCGACGTGTCCCATAATGGTAACGATCGGCGGACGCGAAACTTTATTTTGATCGTCGTCCTCGGATTCATCGTGGAACTCGATCAGTTTTTCTTCGCTGGTCTTTTCCAATTCCAGTTTCAACGTAACGCCGAATTCGGAAGAAATAAGCTCGGCAGTATCGAAATCGATATTGTCGTTGATCGTTTTGACGATCTGATATTCGAAAAACAACTTCTTGATGATCTCCGCAACGGACTTACCGATCTTCTCGCTGAGTTGTTTGATAGTGATATCCGTAGAAGTAATAACGGCGTGATCGATAACGGCGGCAACGACGGGAGCGTGCTTCTTTTTGTCGTTAGAACCGGATTTACGCACGCGGATCTTAGTGATCTCGCCGCTGATCTCGTCGTATTCGATACTGGACTGATTCTGTTCGTATCCTTTTTTGATCTTTTCTTTCTTATTCGTTCTTTTCCTGTCATCCATAACGTTACTGTTCTTTTTCTTATCTTTATCGGACAACGGGACTTTTTTATTGCTGCTGAAACTGGGTTTATCTTCGTGGGTATAAACCTTCGGCTGAGCGGGCGTTGCGGGCGCGGCGGCTTTTTTCTTGGAAGAACCGATAAAATCTTCTACGCGGATATCCGCGATATCGCCCGGACGGGGCTTGACTTCCTCTTCTTCCGAAGCGGGCGCCTCGATCGGTTTTTCTTCCGTAACCGGCTTTGCCGCTTCTTCTTTTGCGGCGACGCTCGCCTTCTCGGCCTCGGCTTTTTCTTGTTGTTCTCTGAGCATGGCCTCTTTTGCCTTCTCGGCAATGGATCTCTCCATTTCAAGGCGCGCTTTCTCGTCTAAAAATTCTTGTTTCTTGCGCGAAACGTCTTCGCGAAGACTTTCCACGCTCGCGAGCAGATCTTTGATCTTCTTTTGTATCAAGCGCGCGGACTTCGCTTCATTATCCGCAATTTGTTTTAAAATTTCCAAACGGTCGCTTTTTTTGACTTCGCTCATGAATTTTCCTCCATTTCTTTAATGATCGCCGACGCGAGATTCTTTTCGCACACCCCTATCGCCAAACAATTTTTGCCGGGCAATATCTCTGACATGGGCGCCGAAAACACGGCGGACTTTTTACAACTCGATAACAATTTCTTTTTGCTGTTATCGCTTAGCTTCTCATCGTAAAGCACAACAAAAGGCTCTTTTTTTGCGCTTAATATGTTATCGATACCGATTTTAGCTTTACCGGCTTTAACTGAAAAACCGACGTAACTACGAATTTTTTCTGTTTTCATACTCCTCCGAGAGAGCTGCGTACACTTCATCCGGGATCTGGGTGCGAAAAGCGTGATTGATCATTTTCTTTTTCAAACATTTTTCGACGCACTCCGGATTATCGCATAAATACGCTCCTCTGCCGTTGGCCTTAAGAGTCCGATCGAAAAAATAGTTTCCGTCGACCCCTCTCACGATCCGAAGCAACTGCTTTTTCGGGATCATGTTTTTACAGACGATGCACATTCGCATCGGTACCGATTTGGCTTTTTCCATATATTATTCTTCTCCGGGGATGCTTTCCAGATCGGACGTGATCGTACTCATCGCGCGGATATCAAGTTTCATACCGACAAGTCTGGAAGCAAGTTTCGCGTTCATACCGCCCTTTCCGATAGCAAGAGACAATTTATTGTCGGGAACGACGATCTCCGCGCGCTTGTTCTCTTCGTCGACTTTGATACTGATAACGCTCTTAAGCGGATTCAGACAGCGAATAATGTATTCGGTAATGTTGGACGTATACAAAATAACGTCGATCTTTTCGCCGCCGAGCTGGCCTACGATACTATTGACGCGTTCGCCTCTGATACCGATGCAGGAAGAAAGAGCATCCAAGTTCGGATCGTCGGTATAAACGACCATCTTAGTACGGTTGCCCGCTTCACGGACGATATTTTTTACCTTAACGAGTCCGGACTTAAGTTCGGGTACTTCGACCTCGAAAAGTTTTTTGACAAAGCCGGGGCAGCTGCGGCTGACGACAACCTGCGTATTGCCGTAAGCGTTTTCTCTTACGCGCTTAACGAAGACTTTAACGATATCGCCGACGTGATAATCGTCGGTCGGACATTGATCGGATACACCGAGCACGCCTTCCATCTGAGAACCGGTTATTTCTACGTAAACGATGCCCGATTCAATACGACGGACGACGGCGCTGACAAGTTCGCCCTCTTTATCGTTCATTTCGCTGGCGATCTGCTCTCTGATGGCCTCGTTGATACGTTGCATAATGACCTGTTTTGCGGTTTGAGCGGCAATACGGCTGAGTTTGATCGGAGTAATGTCTTCGCCGATGATATCGCCGACTTTAGCGTTGGGGTCGATGTCGTGAGCCTCTTCCAAAGAAAGTTCGTTGTCTTCTTGCGGTTCTCCGTCGACGACCTTTTGATAAGCATAATACTCGATCCGACCGGCCTCTTCGTTCAACTTCGCGACGACAGTCCTGCTTTCGCCCATTTCCTTTTTATAAGCAGATGAAAGACCGGCTTCGATCGACTTGATCAAAAGATCTTTATCGAGCTTTCTTTCTTTTGATAATTGATCTAAAGCAAGAAAAAACTCTCTATCGTCTTTCTTTACCGGTTGTTCGACTTTGCGTGCCATTTTTTTGATTTCCTCCCAATGAATGTTATTTTTTCGATTTGTAATTTATTTAAAACTAATGTACGGTCGAACGACCGACGCATTATTTTTTTCAAA
>CACXDF010000071.1 GCA_902766325.1 uncultured Eubacteriales bacterium
ATCAATTATTGTTTTACACACACGCCCGAAGAGATCGCCGACGCCATACGGCCCGGCTTTGCCACAACGGACAGAGACCTGCTTGTCCGCTCGGTCAAGCACTATATGGAGATCGACGCATGGAAGCCTGTACCCACCATGACGGAAAGCAGTTTCGACAGTCTTCAGAACATTCTGATCGCCGCCGGAAGTATCGACAAAAAAGTCGGATACGGAGCCGATATCGTCGATAACAGTATCGTAGAAGAGATCATTGCGGGGCAATTATGACTTTACTCGAATTGAAAGACGTATGTTTTTCTTATCACTCGAAAGACGCCGAAACGACTGCCGTCGATAACGTCTCTTTTACGGTCGACGAAGGCGAATTCGTCGGTATCATCGGACCGTCCGGCTGCGGAAAAACGACCATACTCAATTTACTTGCCGGCATCTACTCACCCGCTTCGGGCACCATCCTGCTGAATGGGAAAAAAGTCTCCGAATCGACCTCGAAAATCGGTTTGATGCCGCAACGGGATCAGCTGTTCCCCTGGAGAACGATCGAAAGCAACGTCCTTCTTGGGCCCGAAGTGCTCGGGAAAAGAAACCGCGAGACAAAAAAATACGCCTTGCTGCTCTTACGTAAATACGGTTTGGGCGATTTTATCAAAAAGTACCCGTCCGAACTCAGCGGCGGAATGCGTCAGCGTTCCGCCCTGATAAGGACTTTGGTCCTAAAGCCGGATATCTTACTTTTGGACGAACCGTTCTCAGCATTGGACTTTCAAACTCGCATCGTCGTTTGCGACGACGTCCACAGCATTATCAAACAAGAAAAAAAGACGGCGGTGATAGTAAGTCACGATATAAACGAATGCGTCTCTTTATGCGATAAGATCATTGTCCTGACCAAACGTCCCGCGCACGTTCTCGAAATAATCAGGATCGATCTGAATAAGACCATGTCCCCTCTCAAGCGACGGGAAAGTCAAGCGTTTCCCGAATACTTTAAAAAAATATGGAAATTACTGGAGGATAAAAATGAGCGAAGCACAACGAAAATATCTGAAAAAACGTAAAATACGTATCGTTATTACCCATCTTTTCAGGATATGCCTACTTGCAGCCTTTATCGGCGGATGGGAGCTTATCGCGCGTTATAACGTGGTCGATCCGTTTATCATTTCTTCGCCGTCGAGGATCGTACGGATCATCGGAACGCTCGACCGGAGCGGCGAACTCAATAAGCACGTAATCGCTTCTTTATACGAAACGATAGCCGGCTTTTTGATCGCTACCGCCGCGGGAAGCGTTTTTGCGATCATTTTATGGTGGAGCGATCTCCTTCGAGACGTTCTCGAACCGTATATTATCACGTTGAATTCTTTACCGAAGATCGCTCTCGGCCCCATTATCATCGTATGGATGGGCATCGGAAAGCCGGCGATCATATTTATGGCGGTACTGATCTGTATCATTATCACGATCATCAGCATGCTGTCCGGATTTTGTTCCGTCGATAAAGAAAAGATCATGCTCCTTAAATCCATGCACGCGAATAAATTCAAGATCTTGACAAAACTGATCCTTCCGGCCAACATACCGACCCTCATATCCGTTTTAAAAATAAACGTAGGATTAAGTTGGGTCGGATCCATCATTGGAGAATACCTTAGTTCGCGCGAGGGTCTCGGCTACCTGATCGTATACGGTTCTCAGATCTTCCAACTTGACCTAGTCATGGCAAGCACGGTCATACTATGCGTTCTCGCCGGAGGAATGTACGCCGCCGTCGCAATACTGGAAAAGATAGTGCGAAAAAAATTCGGACAATAAAAAATCGGCATTGAAAAATGCCGATTCATTATATTAAAAATTGTTTTTTTACACGTTCAAGCCGCACTTACGCATTTCTTCAAGCAGATGCGCTTTGTGCGCTTCTTCCATTTCGGTAAGGGGCAAACGAATATTGTTTTCGCAAAAACCGAGAGCGTGCATGGCCGCTTTGACGGGAATGGGGTTGACTTCGGAAAAAAGCGCCTTGATAAGCGGCAACAGTTCAAGCTGCATTTGCGCGCTGCCTTTAACGTCGCCTTTAAAAAACTTTCTGCAAAGTTCGACTGTCTCTTTCGGCAAAACGTTACTGAGAACGGAAATTACGCCCTTAGCTCCCATGGACATCATAGGAACGATCTGGTCGTCGTTACCGCTGTAGATATCGAGTTTGTCGCCGACGAGTCCCATCGTTTCGACCATTTGGGCGATATTGCCGTTCGCTTCTTTGATGGCGGCGATATTGGGGTGATCGGCAAGCACGGCGTAAGTCGAAGGCTCGATATTCATCGAAGTACGACTGGGCACGTTATAGAGAATGACCGGAACGGTACTTGCGTCCGCGATCTGCGTAAACATTTTTATAAGTCCCGATTGCGTGCACTTATTATAATAAGGCGTCACGCACAGGAGCGCGTCTGCGCCGGATGCGCACGCGCAACGCGCAAGGTCAAGCGCATAAGAAGTATCGTTACTGCCCGCGCCGGCAATGATCGGCACGCGACCGGCCGCTATTTTGCACGCGTAAGTAATGGCATCGCGGTGTTCCGCGTCGGTAAGAGTGGACGACTCGCCCGTTGTTCCGCAGACGACAAGAGCCTGAACTCCGCTTTCGATCTGCCAATTGATCAAACGGTAAAAACTCTCGTAATCTATGCCGCCGTCATTGAACGGAGTGATCAATGCCGTAGCGACGCCTTCAAACAAAGTTTTCTTTTTCATATCTATTGCACTCCTTTGTGATAATATATTATGTGAAAAGAAAATAATTGTCAAACCATTCGACAACTTTCCCGCAAAAATATTATCGCAGGCCGGATAGAGTCGACGGTATCCTTTGCCGTCATACCGATATCCGTAAAATATTTTTGCGCAATCTCTCCCGAAATTCCATTTAATATTGTAGCGTATGCTACGGATTTTAATATATTATTATACTTTTGTCCGACGATCGCCGTCATAATGCCCAAGAGCACGTCGCCGCTCCCGGCGGTGGCCATACCGGCGCAACCGCGATTCGTCAAAAAGACCGTCTCGCCGTCCGTAACAATAGTCGACGGTCCCTTCAAGACGGTAATACACTTGTGCTTTACGGAAAAGTCGATCGCCGTTTCCGACGGATGAGCACGAACGTCTTCAACGCTTATTCCCGCGAGCATAGCCATCTCGCCGAAATGCGGAGTAACGATCAACCCTTTATCATAGTTCGGAAGACCGAGCGACTTCCACGCGAACAGTCCGTCCGCATCCAAGATGATCGGGCAATCCGAAATACGAAAAATATCGCTTAATAAAGCGGCCCTGTCTTTTGATCTTCCCCATCCGCATCCCACGCCGACACAAGAAACGTTTTTCAACGCTTTTTCCGCTTCTTTTTCGGAAAAAAGAGTACTTTCTAACATATACGGAGATATGGAAGGAACGATCTTCTCGGGCACGACGAGTTTTACGACGCCGCTTCCCGAATAAACGGCCGAAGACGCGAGATTTGATAATTTGATCGCGCCGGAATAGTTTTCCGATCCGCCGAAAAGCGCGATATACCCGTACTTACCTTTATGAGAGTCGTTTTTTCTCGGCTTAATAAATTCGGCGCAATCTTCCGGTTCGAGCAGAGCGCCGACGTTACCTTCAAACCCAAGAGGCAAAACGATCGTTTCTTTAGCATAGTCTTTACCGCCGTTAAGATATAAGCCGTATTTAGAAAAGCCAACGGTAAAAACTTTATCGGCGACGATCGCCTTTTCGGCAACTCCGTTATCCGCGTTCAAGCCGCTCGGTACGTCTGCCGAAAAAACGGTAAGGCCGGAACCGTTCACGCTATCGATGATCCGCTTCGTTTCTTCATTCGGTTCGCCGTGAAAGCCGATACCAAATAAGCAATCAAGAATGACGTCGAATTTTATAAATTCAATATTTTTGTATCCATAGATACATTTAACATTTAAATTTATACATTCGTCATAATACTTGCGTCCGTTTTCGGAAAACTTTTCGTAGGGGATCCAAAGAGTTATTTCTTTCCCTTTCCGAGTCAGTTCGCACGCGGCGGCATATCCGTCACCGGCATTGTTTCCCGTTCCGCAAAGTATCAGAATCTTATTATACTTTTCCAGATTTTTTGCCAATAAACGACCGACAACGCCCATCAATTCATAAGGCGTTGTCCCGTTCGTAAATATTTGTTCTTCCGATAGTCGCGTTTGCGCTACCGTTGCCACTTGTTTCATTATTTTGTCAACGTGTTGGCAAGATGCACGCCCATGACCGAAGACATCATCAGTCCGCGCGTCCAGCCGCTCGAGTCACCCAAACAGTAGAGATTTTCGACCGTCGTTTTCAATTTATCGTCCATAACGATACGGTTGCTGTAGAATTTGATCTCCGGCGCATACAAAAGCGTTTCGCTTCCGCCGAAACCGGGGAATATCTTGTCGACTTGAGAAATAAATTCCAAAATAGAAATCATCGTTCTGTACGGCATTGCGCTGGTGATATCGCCCGCAACGGCGTCCACGAGGGTGGGACGGACGTTACCCATGGCCAGCTCTTTTTGCCACGTTCTCTTACCGCAACGAATATCGCCCAGTCTTTGAACAAGGATGTGCCCGTCGCCCAGCATATTCAGCAGTTGTCCGACTTTCTGCGCGTACAAAATAGGTTGATTAAAAGGCGTAGAGAAGTGATGCGAGCAAAGGATGGCAAGGTTTGTATTCTGCGACTTTACTTCTTTAAATGCGTGACCGTTGACGAGCGCCAGATTATCCTCGTAGTTTTCCTGCGCGACGAAGCCGCCCGGGTTCTGACAGAATG
Source organism: uncultured Eubacteriales bacterium (assembly GCA_902766325.1). Taxonomy (GTDB): domain Bacteria; phylum Bacillota; class Clostridia; order Christensenellales; family DTU072; genus CAG-1782. Next base: position 4,849 of record CACXDF010000071.1, read on the forward strand.
TTCTGACCTTATTGAAGAACGGCTTCGGATATCCGATCAATTTGGACTCGTACAAAGCCTTATTAACTTCTTCCATGATCTCGTTTCTTAATTCCACTCTGACGCCGATATCGACGTTACCCGATTCGGACGCGATCTTATGAACGCGGCACATTTGATCGAGCCAATCGGCGCCCCTTCTGCCCGTAGCTACGACGGTTATATCGGCATAGTATTCTTTATCGCCGACGACGACGCCCTTGCAGACGTTATCCTTAATGATAAGATCGGTCACAAGCGACTCCGAAAAAAGGCTTACGCCGTTATCGGTCAAATAATGTTGCAGTTTCAGATAAAGCGCGTGCGCTTTTTCGGTACCGAGGTGACGAATGGGACAATCAACCAGTTTCAGATCGGCGACGATGGCGCGGCGTCTGATCTCTTTGATCTTTTCGATATCTTCCACCCCTTCGACATGCTCGTCCGCGCCGAACTTAAGGTATATCTTATCCGTATAGTCGATAAGATCCTGCGCATGATCCGCGCCGATAAGATCGGGCAGATCGCCTCCTACTTCTCTGCTGAGCGACAATTTTCCGTCGCTGAAAGCGCCTGCGCCCGCAAAACCCGCGGTGATATTACAGCACGGCTTGCATTGCACGCATTTTTTGGTAATGTTTTTCGGACATGAACGTTTTTCAAGCGTTTTCCCTTCTTCAAATATGGCGATTTTACCGGAAAAACCTTTTTCAAGAAGCTGATACGCGGTAAAGATACCTGCCGGACCGGCACCAACGATGATCACGTCAAACATAGTATTCACTCTCCGTTTTTTATTGTATCGACGTTTTTCACGTCGTTACTGTTTATTGAGCAGCCATTCCGCCTGATCGGGGCGATTAAAGCTCTCTCTGATCGCCCAAAGAATCGATTCTTTTATTCCTTCGCGACAAAGCGGCTGTTTTTCGCGTCCGTATGCGGCGAAGGTCGTATCGCCGAAAAGGCATATCGTTTCACCGGACAGTTTTTCCTCGGCGAAAAAAGCCTGAGATATAATACCACCGACGAGACTATTTGTCAAAACAATATCTTCAATATTATTTTCAGCTTGACCTTTGCATAAATAATCGGATAAGAATGCGTATCGGATAGGCACGTTAAGGTAGTCTTGAGCAACGTCCTGCACAACGTAACGCCACAGTTTTCCCGTTTCGAGCATATCCGCACAATCCACGGCGATCATGCTTTTATTATATTTTTCAGCCCACTCGAAAGCCGTTCTCGCGGTCTTTTCGATCTCTAATTCCGGATAACGGATCAAATCGTACGCTTCGCGCCCGGAATTGCCTCTTTTTATTCCGCTTTCTTTACGTTGTCCGTATGCGTCGATAAAGATATCTTGCGAATAAAGTCGCGCGACGGTATGTAAACGAAGACTCCTGGCAAGGCAAAAAGCGTTTTCCCCGCAAAAAAGAAGGGCTCCCGCTCCTTTACAATTTTCGAGCGAATCGTCCGAATAAAGACGATATTCGTCGCCAAATTCCGAAAAAAGGCTCTCAGCGTATCGAAACGCATCTTCGTTTTCTTTTCCCTTATAAAAGGCGATCTCTTTCGACATTTTTATTGCAAAAGTTTATTGCAAGCGTTCACGTAAGCGAGGATACTGGCTTCCACCGTATCGGTCGACACCCCTCTGCCCGTTACTTGTTTACCGTTTAATTCCAGCCGAAGCGTGGTCGCGCCCAAAGCGTCTTCGCCTTCGGTGATGGCGCTCGAAGACCAGTCGAGCAGCAGGAAGTCTTTTCCTATAATACGATTGATCGTCTTAAAAGCGGCGTCCAGAGG
>CACXDF010000072.1 GCA_902766325.1 uncultured Eubacteriales bacterium
ATCGGCGGCGGCGTTGCTTCCGTGGGATGTTTGGAAGGTATTCGATCCGTCGATAAAGAAAGCGAAGTCGTCCTCGTTGCAGGCGAAGGCGCGCTCCCCTATTGCCGCCCGCTCATATCTTACTATCTCGAAAGAAAAACCGATTTTGAGAAAATGAATTACCGTCCGAAAGACTATTACGAAAAAAACGGTTGCCTGGTCCTTTTCGGTCGGGCAAAAAACTTGAACGCAAAAGAAAAAACGGTCGAAGTCAAAAAAGAGACTCTGCGATACGACGCGTTGTGCGTCGCTACCGGTTCCGTGCCTTTCACGCCTCCTTTCGAGGGGTTGGACAGCGTGCCCGTCAAGACGTCTTTTCTGACCGAGCAAGACGCCGAGTTCCTCGATAAAAACCTGACCGAAGAGAGTCGCGTTCTTATCGTCGGCGCCGGACTTATCGGTTTAAAATGCGCCGAAGGGATCGCAAAAAGAGTCAAGTCCGTCGTCGTGTGCGACCTTGCCGACCGTGTGCTGTCCAGCATCTTAGACGCGGAATGCGCGGGAAGGATGCAAAAGACTCTGGAAGATAACGGCGTTACTTTTTATCTGAAAAATTCCGTTCGGAAATTCAACGGAAACAAAGCCGTTTTGCAGGACGGCACGGAGATATCGTTCGACGCTCTCGTTACGGCGGTGGGCGTGCGCGCCGAAATTTCTCTCGTTAAAGATATCGTAGAAACAGACAGAGGCATTATCGTCGATCAAAAGCAGGTCACTTCCGACCCGTATATCTATTCCGCAGGCGACTGCGCGCAAGGCTACGACGCGTCGATCGGACAAAACCGCGTTGTGGCGATCTTTCCCAACGCCTATATGCAAGGATTCGTCGCCGGAGTCAATATGGCCGGAGGCAAGGCGTACTTTGACAAAGGTATGCCGCTCAACGCAATCGGTTTTTTCGGTTTGCACGCGTTGACCGCAGGAAGTTACGACGGAGAAATGACCGAGATCAAAACGGAAAAATCAATAAAAAGACTGTTCGTTAAAGACGACAGACTGGTCGGATTCATGCTGATAGGAGAATTCGAACGCGCGGGGATATTGACTTCTCTCGTCCGGGATAAAACGCCGCTGTCCGAAATAGATTGGCAAATTATGAAAAATTTTCCCGCTTTATCGGCATTTAATGACAAAAAACGCAAGACAATTTTGGGAGGTGTGGTATAATGAAAATAGACGCGACCGGAAAAAGTCAAGAAGAACTGAACGAACTCGTCCGTAATAACAAGTCGGAAGAATACGAAATATTCGGATGTCTCGGGCAACGTTTTATTGCCGCGGGCGCCGAAAACAGCCGCTTTCTTTTGCACGGCACCCCGGGTAACGCTCTGGCAGCCTACTGCAACGGCGCATACGTCAGAGTTGACGGCAACGCGCAAGACGCGGTCGGCGATACCATGAACGGCGGCGAGATCGTCATTTGCGGCAACGTGGGCGACGCAGTCGGATACGCTATGCGCGGCGGAACGGTCTTCGTCAAGGGCGACGCGGGATATCGCGCCGGCATCCATATGAAGGAATACAAAGAGAAGGTGCCACGTCTCGTCATAGGCGGAACGGCGGGCAGCTTCCTCGGAGAGTACCAGGCCGGCGGCGTCATCATCGTACTCGGACTCAGCGATAAGTCTCCCATCGTCGGACCCTTCCCCTGCACGGGAATGCACGGCGGCAAGGTCCTGCTCCGTTCTTCGTGCGAGGAGATCGAGTTTCCGAAAAACGTCGTCGCCGATCCTTTCGACCCGCGCGGAAGCGAATTCGAGCCGATCATAAAAGAGTTTTGCGCTCTCTTTGGCAAAGACGAAAAAGAAATCCTCGGCGCAAAGTATACCTTAGTCGTGCCCGACGGAAACAATCCGTATAAACAAATGTACGTACAAAACTGAAATAACCCGTTATGAGGTGAAACATGAATTATACCGAGCAAGAAGTCATTCAATTTACGGAAGAAGAAGACGTTAAGTTTATTCGCTTGGCGTTTTGCGACGTTTTCGGGAAATTAAAAAACATTTCCATTATGGAGAGCGAATTGAAGCGCGCGTTCGAAATGGGCATCGCTATCGACGCGTCGGCCATCGTCGGTTTCGGCGACGAAGCGCACTCCGATCTGTTTTTACACCCCGACCCGAGTACTCTCGCCGTTCTGCCCTGGAGACCGGAACACGGCCGGGTCGTCAGAATGTACTGTAACATATCTTACCCGGACGGCTCGCCTTTCTTCGCCGACACGAGACGCATTCTTGCCGAAGCGGATAAAGAAGCAAAAAAACAAGGTTACACTTTCCGTTTCGGAACGGAGATCGAATTTTATCTTTTCAAAATGGACGAACTGGGCAACAAGACCGCCGTCCCGTACGACAACGCCGGATATATGGATATGTCGCCCGACGACAAAGGCGAAAACATCCGCCGCGAGATCTGCCTGACTCTTGAACAAATGGGTATCTATCCGGAGAGCTCTCATCACGAAGAAGGCCCGGGTCAAAACGAGATCGACTTCCGTTATTCTTCTCCTCTGGAAGCTGCCGACAACGCGCAGACTTTTCGTTCAGTCGTAGGCGCGACCGCCATGCGAAACGGCGTTGCCGTCGACTTCTCGCCTAAGCCGCTCGAAGGACAATCAGGCAACGGCGTCCATATTAATTTTTCTGTAGAATCGGCTTCCGGAAAGGACGTTATGGGATACGCTATTGCCGGTATTCTGAAACATATTTCGGCAATGACTGCCTTTTTGAACCCTACCGAAGCATCTTATAAGCGCCTCGGCGAGAAGAAGGCTCCCGCCTACGTCTCCTGGGCGGAAGGAAACCGTTCTCAACTAGTACGCGTGCCGGCGGCGCAAGGCGAATATCGCCGCGCCGAACTCCGTTCTCCCGACGCAAACAGTAATCCGTATATCGCGTTCACTCTGCTCATCTATGCGGCTCTGGACGGGATCAAAAATAAAGTAAGGCTCCCCAAGCAAGCCGCCGTCAACTTCTTTGACGCTCCGGAAAGCGTTTTAAAACAATATAAACGTCTGCCGACTTCTTTGAGCGAAGCAAACGCGGCCGCAAAAGAAAGCAAACTGATCAAAAAGGCTCTGCCCTCCTCTATCGTAAAAACGTATATCAACAGATAAGAATATATGGCACTCGAACAACGCGTCTATAGCGTATTGATCGTAACCGTAGCGGAAAAATTCGTCGAACAAGTCTTACCGCTGATGCCCGGGACAAGGTATTCTCCCGTAGATAAAGCGGGGAGCATCAACGAAGCAAGGCGAAAGATCGCCGACCGCTCGTACGATATCATCCTTATCAACACGCCCCTGCCCGACGACTTCGGCGTGCGTTTTGCTATGGACGTGACTTCTTCGAGCGGAAGCGCCGTGCTTGCTTTCGTTCATACGGATCTTTACGACGCGGTGTATGAAAAAGCGCGCCCAAGCGGCGTTTTCATTTTGCGAAA
>CACXDF010000073.1 GCA_902766325.1 uncultured Eubacteriales bacterium
AGAAGAGAGGCGATCAAGCCGCCCGGAACGATGGCCATAGTGAAGAGGGTATACAGTCCTTCGCCTTGGAGCGCGCCACCCAAAATGGAGACGTCGGCGAGGACGTATTTGGCAAAGTAAAGACCGCCGGTGTAGTTGAACATCATTCTGCCCGCGCCGCCGATACCGGACAGGACGATAAGAAGCAGGGGGGTATTTTTGAACAGCAACTTGAAGTTGTGCGCAAGCGAGGGCGCCTTGGTCAGGGATTGATTTCTTTCTCTGGTGTTCTTGAAGCCTATCATGAACAGCGGCATGGCAATCACGACGCATACGATGGCGGAAATGAAGTAAGTAAAGCGCAAAGTCTCGCCGATATGGGCACGAGTCGTTTCCATAAAGGCATACAGATCGGCGCCCGTTCTGTCCAAAGATACGCCCGCTTTGCCCAAAGAGGATACGGCTTCTTTAACGGCGTCGAGAGTAGAACCGTTGGCCGCTTGCGCGACGTTGGCGATAGCGCCGAAGGTGTCCGTATTGTTGCCGCCGAGGTTTGTAATAAGCGTTTGGATACCGGTCACGATGACAGAGTCGGCTGCGGTCACGTTGGAAGTAATGATCGGTACGACGACGGTCACGATACCGGCGCCTGCGGTGCAAAACAGACGGGCTACGGTCAGCATGGTGCCTCTACGATAGGTGTCGTCGCACATCGCGGTAGCAAGGCCCCAGAACGGGACGTCGGCTACGGTGTAGATCATACCCCACAAAAGGTACATAATAGACAGCGCCGCAAATCCGCCGGTCGAGTTGGGAAACCACGGTAAAAAGCATATGATCGTCATTGCTCCGATCGGGAAAGCCATCCACTTCAAGTACGGACGGCATTTGCCCCATTTGGTACGGGTACGGTCGACGATACTACCCATGATCGGATCGTTGCCGGCATCGTACAGACGGGCAAGCAGCATGAGGATAGCTACGCTTGTCGCCGAAAAGCCGACGGCGTCCGTCATAAAGATGGTGATGTAGCTTCCGATAATGGTGCAGATCAGGTTTTGTCCGAATCCGCACAGGGAGAAGCTGAGCGCTTCTTTCGACTGCATTTCTCCGTCACCGGGAGTGGCGCCGAAAATTCTGTCCCAAAATTTTGGTTTGGTGTTCATTTCTTTACCTTCCTTTTTATTATCTTGTATATAAAAGCCCCTGGCATAGCGGGCGCTTTTTTTTATTTTACATCCACCTGTGGTGTCTGTGGGCGCTCCTTCTTCTTATTTTACCGGCTCCTCCGACCGCGGAAAGCACGACGCCGATCACAAACAGCAGTACGACGCCGAAAATGGCGATGAAGATCCACTTGTATTGTACGCCTTGATCCTCCGCCTTTTTCTCTTTGATAAAGACGAAACCGGAAAGCGGGTCAACGCCGCCGCCTTCCATATCGGAACTGACGGAGAACGTATAAGCGCCGTTTTCATAAACGTAATTAAGTTGCGTGAATTCTCCGCGAGAGTAGCCGTAAAGGGCCATTCCGCTTTGATATTTCAGATCGGACGGCGAGACGGTCACGGTGTAAGAGGCATATCCGAGTTCGGCTCTGTCCGTGCCGAGATAGGTCGCCAAAGAATATGCGCCCAAGAGGTCATAGTCGTTCAGACCGAGTCCGGTCAATCTTTCTTTGACGGAGGCAAGATCGTTTTCTTCCGACACGGGACGCAAAACGATGCTGTAGTCTCCGTTTACGCCGTTGTAGCAGGTCGGATCGGTGATGACGACGGACGCGGCGTTCGTGATCTTGTTGGACGAGGCGATGGTCTTGGAACAAATGGACATCGTCGCCGTTAAAACGAGATCTTCGTAGTTCTTTTTGGAAACGACGGCCGTGTATAAATAATTGCCGATATCCGAGAAAGAACCTTTATCGTAGACGATGGTGACGTCTTCCCAAAGGGCGGTATTGTAAGAAACGGTGATGGTATGTAACTTTCCGTCGTGGAGAACGGAGCTATCGTTGAATGTAAAGCTGGGCGCGTCGGGGTTGACATTGAGTCTTGCGGGGCGAACCGGATAGAAGCAGTTGTTGCGGACAGTCACGTAGACGTTGCGGTCGGCGCCGTTATAACGAATAGAGATGGGGTAAGAACCGCTATCGGAAGAGGACGACACGTCACAGTACGTCACGGTGTCTGCGAGCACTTCGTTTTGCAGATTTCGCAGTTCTTCCGCTGTCAGTCTGGCAGGAGAAGCAACGGTAACGGTGGACGTAATCTCTGCGACGTTGTTGCCGTAGTTGTGACCGCCCGATTGCGCGCCGATCAGTACGGAAATGGGATCGACGCCGATACAGCCGTGTATAAATTCAATATCGTAGTACTCGCTTAAGGCCGCGAGTGTAACGCCGTCGTAAATATCCGCTTCGGTATAGACCAATTCGTAATAAGTCGTACCTTCGCGGAAAACGGTTTCTTCCGGATGTACGTAAGTGTCGTTATTTAAGATGAAGTATCGACTTGTTTCGATCGGTTCGCCTGCCGTCACTTCCGCCTTGGCGTATACCAGGAGATAATAAGTCTTTTCTCCGGAAAAAACGCTGTCGGTGGTGAAAGAATATATGCCGTCCGATTTTTCGTAATAGGTATTGTCCGGTATGGTCGAACCTATCGCCCGTAGTTCTTTGGCCGAAAGCAGAACGGGGTATTCTCCTGTGGAAGAATAAGAATAAGCCTGTACGGAAACGCCGAGATTGTATTTAACGGCGCCGATGAGATCGGCGGGACAACCTTCGAAGATAAGTTCGTCCAGGATATCTTCGTCGGAAGGAACGCTCTCACCGTAATACTTTTTCAGTTGCGGCAAACGAACGGAGATCTTGTTTTTATAAACGGTATGGACGGTAGTGCCCGCCGCCAAAACGTAATCGTATTCGTTGCCGGCAAGGGGCGTCATTTTCAGGAAAGCCGTCGGTTCCGAATAGTTTTCTCTTTGATTGTTTTCAAAAGAATAGACGTCGGGATCCAGTTCCGCGACGGAAAGAGGCGTTATTTCGTCGCCGTCCGCGAATAAGAGATCGAACCGGAAACGATCGGATAAGGTCTCTCTCAGTTCGGAAAGGGACAGGACGTGTTCTTCTCCGTCGAAGAGGACCATTTTTTCAACCATATCGTACAGGTTCGGTTCTTCGCCGTATAAAGAGGACGATTCGGTCTTAATATAAACGGTTACAGTCGGTTTTTGCGCGGTCAGGCGCATCGTCACGGGCGCCTTGCCCAAGAAAGGATAGGACAGATAATAGTAGGTCTTACCTTGCTCGAATTCACGGTCGAGAACGGCGTAATAGTGATTCCCGTCGGAGATCGCGCCGACTTCGACGTCGTCCGCAGTCAGTTGCTTTCCATCGAAGACGTAATAGGTCACGCCCGCTTCGTATACGCCTTGCGCTTTGAAGTAATATCGGTCGTATTTTTTGATTTCCCGACGCGGTTGCAGATCGATCGCAACGTAAGTCGCGACGTAATAAGTTTTGAGGGGCGAGAAAAAGCGGTCGGACGTGAGAACGTACGAGTCTCCCGATCTTTCGTAGTAAGCCTGCGTGACGTACGCGCCTGCCGTTACGGCGACGGGGGCGTAAGAAACGGTATAATAAACCGCGTCTTTCCGGAAGTGTTCGTCCGAGGTCGTCGCGTAGGTAGGTACGGTTCTGTAATATTCGCCTTCCGGCAGAGCGCCGTTTTCCAAAAAGGCGACGTCCTTAAAGCTGCGACGATAATAGGTCTTACCGTCGGCGAAGGTCAAGTCTTCGGTGACGAAGTAAGAGTCGCGTTCTTTTTCGTAATAATTTTTGCCGTTCAACGCGTTTCCGTCCGTGACGACCGCAACGGCGTAAACGAGAGAGTAATAGCTTTTTCCGCTTACGTAGGTATTGTCTTCGGTGAGGCGATATTCGCCGTTTACTTTTTCATATACGTTCTGTGCGACCGTCTGTGCGGTAACGACGGACATTGCGATATATTGACGGATATAGTACGTCTTTCCGGCGACGAACGTCGTATCGGTCGAGAGTTTGTAGGAAGGCGCGGCTTTTTCGTACCATTCTCCGATGACGTCGCTGCCGACGGCCACGTTTTCTGCCGTCCATACGGCAAGAAGGTAAGAACGGGTATCCTCGAAGATATCTCCCTCGGTTATCTCAAGAGGCGTTTCGTTTTCGCCTTTTTCGCGATACAGTTCGACGTCCACTACGTCTCCGGCTGAAATAAAGTATACGGGGACGTAGTCCATAACGAAGTAAGTCTTGTTATCGGCAAAGACGTTATCGTAGGTCAAGCGATAAGAATCGGCGTCCAGTTCGTAATAATCTCCCGCAACGGAAGTGTCCGGGATAATGCCGGTCGCCAAAGAATAGACGATACGGTAATACGTTTTTTCCGACGAGAAGATAGAGTCTCCCGTGAGCGTATAGACGTCTTCGCTCCGTTCGTAATAGACGATCTCGTCCGGGATGCCGTATCCGTAATCGACGGAAGAAACGACGTAAGAAGAGGGAAGATAATAGGTCTTTTCTTCGGCAAAGACTACGTCTTCCGTCGGGAGATAAACGCTTTCGACGAGTTCGTAATATATGTCGGCGATCGCGTTTCCGACAGTCACGTCGGCTTCTTGATAAGCGGACGCGAGATAATAGGATTTGCCCGCGACGAAAGTAACGTCCTTTGTTACGAAGAAAGAACCTTCCTGTTTTTCGTAATATACGCCGCCGGGAACGACTTTTCCGTTCGTTACGGAATCGTCTGCGGCATATGCCGCCGCATAATAATCTTTTCCGCCGATAAAGACGGTATCGGGCGTCCGAACGAAAACGTTTTCGTAATAGACGTTGCCGAGAACGGTTTCGCCCGGAACAACGGTCGCTACCGAATAGGCGGGCGTGAAGTAGTCGTTATAAGAAGAGTACGCTTCTGTCGCGGGAACGTAAGAAAGGCCGCTCTTGACGTAATAGGTCTTGCCGCCGGTGGAAAAGTCGGCCACGGTGGCGGAAAGGATGGGGTCGGAAATAAAGTAGTAGGTGTAAGGACGAGCGAGTTCCGACGCAACGAGGACTTCGTCCGATGGGATCAGATTCCCGCTCGGCGTACCTTCGCCGTAGGTAAGATGATAATCGGAATCGGTCAACACCGGAAGGGCGTGCCCGCCGTACAGATCGTTGATCGCTGTGGTGCCCGCAACCTCCTTTGCAATAATGGAGAACGTCAGTTCGATCGTGTCGGCCGCATAATAATATCCGTTGCCCGCTTGAGACAAAATAAGGGAGACAGAGCCGGGTTTTATCGCCGTCCATACGCCTTCATTGACATCCATACACCCATTGGGATCGGATAAGGCGACGGATACGGGAAGCCCGGTGGATCGCCCCGTATCTTCTTCTACGGACAGTACGTTAAGCGAGAAGACGGAACCGACGAGGAAAGTATAACCGGAACCGGATGGCAAACCGATATCGGGGACGATGATGGATTGCCTGGTTTTTTCGCCGGAAATGACTGTCATCGGGATCAAAACGTAACCGGGAGCGGGTATGACGAAGTTATCCGTCAAGCTGTCTACGCGTAATACGTATTCTCCGCTCGTCGTTCTGGTGGCGGCAATAGACGCACCGCCGGCGGCGGCGCTCGTCGCGTCCGTATAGATCCGTTTTTGCAAATCGGCATCCGATTCGGCATTGGTCGATATGCGGGGGTTTTCACCCTCGAACACGCGTAGCGTTTGAGAATATACGGTCAACGTCTTCGGCGTGATATCGCCGGTTACGGAAAATTGCGCAAGGGTATAATTGGATAAGAATTCGGCGGCGCAGCCGGTAAGACCGGTCAGCGTCAGCTCTCTTACGGTCAGCGTGAGATCGCTTCCTACGTCGATCTGAGAATAATAGGCCGAACGGTAAGTAACGACGTAATCGCCGAACGCGGGAAATCCGATCGGCGTTTCGGTCAAAATAAGATCGGTAAAGCGAGGCGCGGCTGCGGCCGTTCCGTCGTATTCTTTATCGGTGTTTTCTAAAAAGAGATCGGCGGAAGATGCGTCGACGACAAGCGTGCGAGGGACGATGACGCCGTAAATCGGTGTCGGCGTGAGCACCTCGGGCAGATAGCGGTCGTATAACGTGAGATCGGACAACCGGACGGATAGCCGATGCCGCCCGACCGTGCATTCCGCAAAACCGAACTCCACGTCTGCGTACGTGAACGGGTCTCCGTTGCCGTAACAGGGCAGAACGACGTCGGAATCGACGCCCGGGGCGGTGTAGTCGTCCGGCGTATA
>CACXDF010000074.1 GCA_902766325.1 uncultured Eubacteriales bacterium
ATACGCACGTTACTGTCGTGCGGATCCTTTTTGTAGGGATAAGTAGCGCCCGCGCCGGTAAAGACGACGCCCGCTTCTTTCGCAAGCTCCACCGTACGCTTTGCAGTGCCTTCCGGCAGATCGCAACTGATAAAGTACCCTCCTTTCGGTACCGTCCAAGTCATCAACCCTTTTCCTTCGCTTTCAAGCACCTCAAACACTTTCAAGAACTTCGGACGAAGCACGTTCGCCATCTTCTTCATATGCTCTTTGATGCCGTCGGCGTTCTTATAGTAAAGAACGTGCGCGTATTGATTGATCTTATCGTGACCGATGGTTTGATATGACAGTAGCTTCTTTAATTGCGTCATGTTATTTTCCGAACAGCAGATGTAAGCGACGCCTGCGCCGGCAAAACTGATCTTGCTGGTAGAACCGAACATAAAGACGATATCTTCGTTGCCGTACTTTTCCGCTTCGTTCAAAAGATTCAAAAGCGGAACATCCTCGTCAAGAAAATGTACGCCGTAGGCGTTATCCCAATAGATCCTGAAGTCATTTGCCGCAGGTTTCAGTTTCGCAAAGCGTTCGACGGTTTCGTCCGAATAAACGTATCCTTGCGGATTGCTGTACTTCGGCACGCACCATATACCTTTTACCGTTTCGTCCTTTACGTATTCTTCCACCACGTCCATATCCGGACCGGTTTCCGTCATGGGCACGCAAATCAGTTCAAAGCCGAAAAGTTCCGTCACGGAAAAATGTCTGTCGTATCCGGGAACGGGACAAAGCCATTTCAGATTCTTTTGCGCGTTCATCGGCTTTTCGCCCGAATAACCGAACTGCATTCCCCTTTGCACCATATCGTACATGATATTGAGTGAAGAATTACCCATCACGCAGATCTGAGATGTTTTTACGCCGCAAAGGGAGGCGAATAATTCTTTCGCTTCGGGGATGCCGTCGAGAATGCCGTAGTTACGATAGTCGTTTCCGTTCACGTTCAAAACCGTTTTGCTGTCGATAGCGTCCAAAAGACCGCTGCTGATGGCAAGCTGATCGGGAGCCGGTTTTCCGCGGCTCATATTCAGGTTTAAATGCATAGAAAGATACTTTTCGTATTGTTGCTTTGCCTCCGAAAGGATTTCCGAAGCGTTTTCGTGCGTATATTTCATAAGAATCAAATCTCCTCGTTTTTTCTGTTGCGAACTCGTATTCTGATCGGCGTCCCGGAAAAATCAAAGGCTTTCCGAAGGGCGTTTTCCAGATATCTTTTATAAGAAAAGTGCATAATTTTTTCGTCGTTAACGAAAAGTGTGAAAGTCGGCGGGTTGGTCATCGTCTGCGTCGTATAGTAAACGCGTAATTTTTTACCGTTATAGTTCGGCGGTTCGTTAACGCTCATTGCGTCCTGCATCACGTCGTTCAAGACACCGGTCGGGATTTGACGAGAAGCATTTTCGTACACCTTTTCCAACGAAGTCAGGACCTGTTGAACGCGCTTACCCGTGAGCGCGCTGATAAAGAGGGGCTGATAGTAACTCATGAACTTCAGTTCTTCGTTCAGCGTCGCTTTATACCCTTCTTGCGTAAAGGTGTCTTTTTCGATCTTGTCCCATTTATTGACGACGATAACGGACGGCTTATTGCTTTCGTGCACAAGACCGCAAATCTTGATATCCTGTTCGCTGACCGGCTCGCTTGCGTCCAAAACGACGGCCACGGCGTCCGCCCTGCGAATGGCTTCTATACTGCGCACTACGCTGTAGTACTCGACGTCTTCGGTCACTTTGCTCTTCTTTCGGATACCCGCCGTATCGACGATACAATATTTTTTGCCGTTGACGGTAAAAGGCGTATCCACCGCGTCGCGGGTCGTACCCGCTATATCCGAAACGATGACCCTGTCGAAGCCGAGTATCTTATTGACAAGACTGCTCTTGCCTGCGTTCGGTTTACCTACGACGGCAATACGGAACACGTCCGTTTCTTCTTCCGGTTCCATTTTGGGAAAATGCGAACAAATTTCATCAAGAAGATCGCCGAGATTAAGCGCTTGCTCGGCCGATATACCGATAGGCTCCCCCAAACCAAGCGCGTAAAAGTCGTAAATATCGTCCATCTTACCGTTATCCAATTTATTTACGGCAAGCACGACGGGCTTTTTCGACATTCTTAAAAAGTCTGCGACGTCGTAATCGTCGCTCACCAAGCCGACCCGACCGTCCACGATAAAAAGTATCACGTCGGCGATATCCATAGCGAGTTCCGCCTGCGCGCGAATATGCTTCCACATGACGTCTTCGGATTTCAGTTCTATACCGCCCGTGTCGATCAGCGTAAAGTTATGTCCGCACCACTCGGCGTCGGCATAGATCCTATCGCGCGTAACACCGGGGGTATCTTCTACGATACTGATCCTTTTACCGGCGATCCTGTTAAAAAAAGTGGACTTTCCCACGTTCGGCCGTCCGACGACGGCCACGATCGGTCTGCTCATTTTCCTCCATACAATACGCCGCGGACGAATCCGTCTCCGCCTGCGGGTATTACGACTATTTTTTTATTTAACTTTTCGGAAAGCTCTTCTACGGTCATATTATCCAAGAATTGATTGCCGAATTCTTTCAGCATGACCGACGGGATGATATAGTATTTGTCTTTCGTCACCATATCGCCGTATTGTTCGATAATGTCCGTCGCCGTGACAAGCCCGGTAACAGTTACGCTTTCGCCGAAAAAGTGGTTTTTTACTACGTAAATATTAATATGCAGTCCTTTATAGCGTTCTTCAAGGATGGCTTTCGCCTTTTCCATCGTACCGTTACCGCTCACGCCGGTAAAAAGTCCGACCGTTCTGCGTACTGCTTTCGGCGCGTAAAGAAGTTCTTCGTTGAAATCCTGAAAAAACTTTGCGATAAGTCCGACGCCGTTTTCGATCTGATCGAAATTACCGTAATACTCGGCCGGGGGTATCTCTCGCCCGGCGATCTGATACATTTCGTCCGAACAATAGCAAAAACCGGGATGATCTTTATAATACGCCTCGCAAATATCGATACACTCTTCCGCCGTTTCTTTATCAACGGGCTTAACGTCCGGAAGTCCGTCTCTGTGCCCGGTAAGTCCGACGGGAACGACGGCGACGGTCTCCGCGCCGACTTCGGTAAGATCGGAAAGAGACTTCTTCAAAATCTCTCCGTCGTTAATGCCTTTCACAAGTACGATCTGGGTATGGAATTTGATCCCCGCATCTTTAAAACGGCGCAAAAGGCTCATTTGATCAAAGTCTTTTTTGATACCCAAAAGTCTCTTCTGAACGGCTTTGTCCGTCGCATGAACGGAGATATACAAAGGCGAAAGTTTATAAAAAACGATCCTTTCGATATCTTCTTCTCTGAGATTCGTACACGTTATGTACGACCCGCTGATAAAACTCAATCTGTAATCGTCGTCCTTGACGTACAGCGTTTTACGAAGATTTTTCGGAAGCTGACGAACGAAACAAAACAGACAGTTATTAACGCAGTTTCTCGGTACGATCTCCACAGAAGAATCGAAAGAAAGACCGAGCGTATGGATACAACCGCGATTTCTGTACGGGATATCGACTTCTTTGCCGTCGCGAAGAACGGTCACGGTTCCCTTTTCGCAACCGTCGGCATAGATGTAATCGAGGATGTCGACGAACTTACGACCGGAAAAGGCAACCACTTCGTCGCCCTCTTCGATACGCCCGCGTAAAATGCTATCTTCGTCCACGCTCGTAACTACAGCCATTTGAACTCCTTTTTATTTACGTTATATTATCCTTTATTTTTGTTAAAAAGTCAATCCTTTATTATATGATTATAATAAATCAAACAAGAAAATGCGGTTGAATCGCTTGCCGAGGAACTTATCGAATAACGCCGCAAAAACACGTTCGTATGTTGTCAAACGAAAAATAATGCTGTATAATAACCGTATGCCTATCGACGTAATCACCCTGAAAGCCGTCACAGAAGAACTGAACGAGTTCTTGACCGGCGGACGCGTGGAAAAAATATATCAGCCGGAAACGGACGAAGTGACCCTGAACGTGAAAAGCGGCGGGAAGTATTTTCAACTCGTAATCAGCGCCAATCCGTCCCATCCGCGTATCCACTTGACCACACAGAAAAAAGAAAACAGTTTTAACGCGCCCGCGTTTTGTATGCTTCTCCGTAAATATATCGGCGGAGCCAGGATCCTCGGAATGCATATCTTCAATAACGACAGAGTCATCCGGATGGAATTCGAAGGGAAAACGGAATTAAAAGACGACCGCGTCCTATACCTGATCGTCGAACTGATGGGGCGATACAGCAATATCATTTTGACCGACAAAAACATGGTCATCGTGGATGCGATACGGCGTATACACTTCGATCAAAGCACGACGCGATACATTTTGCCCGGCTTGCAATACGTTTTCCAACCCCAAACCCGCATTACATTCGATCAAACGGACAAACTGAAGGCCTTTTTTGCGGATAATCCCGATTGCGGAGCGGACGAGATATTACGAGCGATAAGCGGCATCGGAAAAGAAACCGCCGCGGAGATCGCGGCAAGCAGCGACCGATTTGCGTCGCTTACGCGCCTTATCGACGTTAAGTCTTCTTCCGTCTATCGTCCCGCGCTTTCCTACTCGGGCGACAAACCGACCGATTATTTCGTTTACCCGTACGAAACGAGAAAAAGCGACTGGAAAGAGTTTTCTACGCTGAACGAAGCGCTTGACGAATACTACTCGCTTTACGATCGAGAAGATCGCAAAAAAGCCTCTTCCAAAACGGTAGAAACAATTCTGAAGCGTCTGCAAACGAAAACAGAACGTCGTATCGATGATAATCTGAAACGTCTGAAAGATTGGGAAAAATCGGAGTCGATCCGACGAAAAGGAGAATTTATTACCAATTATTTATACCTGATAAAACCGGGAGACGAAGAACTGAAATGTTTCGATTACTACGAAAACAAAGATACGAGCATTGCTCTCGACCC